>CALBMG010000276.1 GCA_937896185.1 uncultured Microbacteriaceae bacterium
GACTCGAACCCCCAACCTTCTGATCCGTAGTCAGATGCTCTATCCATTGAGCTACGGGCGCACTGTTGCCGAAGCAACTTGTCTATCTTACCCACAAACCAGCCCAGAGCAAAAACTGGGCCTCTGGTGCGCAACTCTTTTCCTTTTTTCAGATCGTACTGTTGACGGCGAAGCAGTCGCCGCATCACAAGAACTATTTTGGCTTCTTAATCTTGGTCTTTTTTTCCTTCGTGGGCTTCAGGTAAGGCACCGAGGCTCGCACCTCTTCTGGCTTCTTGTTATTTTTCGAACTGTTATCGGTCAATTCACTCCCCAATTGTTCGTGTTTGCCCACAGAAACCATGCCAATGCTGTCAATCCGAAAATGAAAGTGCTGGTACTTACGTTGTTCAAAAACCTGCTCAGTGCCGTGTAGCAGTTCTCTTTTTCTTTCTTTTTCCGATGAAGCCTGTCTAGTCGGAATATTCGGTCTGCTCGCTCGGTAACCAGGGAAAGAAGAACAGTCAGGACAGTAACAATCATGAAAATCCAAGACGCCCGGATTGACCATGTTTGAACTGGTTCAGCGATGTTGCCAATTAATGCGACGGACACCGCAATCACCCCGGAGGAAACAGCAACCAATATTTTGTCTGCTTCTCTGTAAGCGTTTGAAAGTTCATCTTCGAGGCGTTGTTTTCGTCTCTTCCTTTCGCCCATAACTACTTGTTGCCTTTGGCTCGGTTATGTGTCTTACAGAGCATCTGGCAGTTATCGACCGAAGTCGCGCCGCCCTTGCTCCAGGCCTCGACGTGATCCGCGTCCATCTCGTCCAGTTTCCAAGTCTTGACAGCGTTGGCATCCTTGCCGAGGGCGCAGAGTGGACAGTTCGAGATTCCCTTGCCCTGTGCCTCGGTGGTCTGCTTGGTGTACACCGACTTCTTGGTTGGTTCGTCAAACACTCGGACCTCGAGCAACTTGGTATCGACCTCACCGCCGAGGACATGCTCCCAGATGCCTTTGCGGTTCTTGATGTAGGCATCGCCGTAGAGCGCTCGTATTCGCTCGGCTACCTTGGACGGGTTGTAGGCCTTGCCGTGGTACTGCTCGTAAAGGCGGCCCCACTCGAGCCCGCGCATCTCGTTCTCTACATCGGTGAATACAGTCGACACCCAGTCAATGACGGTGGTGAAGTAGGTCTTGACCTCGTTGATGTTCATGTTGAACCGGTGCTTGCTCATGTAGCCGCCGATGTTCTCCTTGCCGCCGGCGACCCATTCCAAGGCTCGCTCCCAGTATTCCTGGCGGATGACGGTACCGGCGATGTAAGCGCTCCATTTCTGGATGTTGGAGTTCTGCGAATTGCTGAACTCTTCCTTGCCAAGCGTCACGAACGGCCCGCTGTAAACCGCGTTCAGCAACTCCTGGGCGTTGAGTGGAACACCCGCAATGTTGATTGTCTGGAACCACTCCTTGATCTCGGTCTCGGTGCCTTCACACTCATACACGAGCAACTTGGAGTCCATGATCTTCGCTTGCTTGTCGGCCGCGAGGCCACTGAAGTATTGCTCCATGCCGTTGTCATCTTTGATCGCGAACTTGCCGGTCACGAAGCGTCCGAAACTCGTGATGCGCTGCTGACCGTCCAACACCTCGAGGTTATCCGCGGAGACCTTGTTGAAGTAGATCAACCCCAGCGGATAGCCCTTTAATAGCGAGGTTATGACGGCGACATCGCGCTTACCGTCGGCGTAGATGTAGTTGCGCTGATACTCGGGCTGAATAGTCAGCCGGCCGGCGAGGCCATACAGCCCCTTGCCCTCGAGTTCGTTGTACTGAAACCCGTCCGAGACTTGCCGGACAGTGTATTCCTGGAGTTCGGTCTTCACTTCGCTACCTTCCTGTGGCGGATGAGAATTCGCTGGTAAACCTTGACGTCATTTATTACTCCGGACATATTTAACGGGATTATGCCTGGTTTGCCGAAACGGCGAAAATATGCATCCTGTTGATCTTTTGCCGAATACCATTTAGTCCTGAATGGGTAGTTCGGGTCACTCTGCGCTAAAGTTCCGACTATCTCGAACTGCTCTGGGCTGTACTTGTGTAGGAAACTGATCGGCACACCCATAACACCATCGAAGTCACTCGGGATCGCATCCGTGAAGGACACCTCGATTGCCTCATAGTTGTCGTACTTCCGATAACCCTGGCCCTTGATCTCCTTGTGCTTGCTGAACTTGATGTTGTCGGCTTGAGTCATAAGGGGCAGCGGCTGGTGGCGCTTGCCATGGTCGATGTTCGTGAACCAACAGGCATTGCCGAGGCGAGTGTAGTCACCCACATAACCTAGGCGGGCTGCCTTCTCGCGGTCACTTGGCGAGATATCAGCGCCTTCAGGCACCCGAAACACAAGGTCACTTCCGTTCGCTGTGGCACCGAGCCACAGACGGTCACCCTGAATGAGTGGGAAGACTTCCTTGTACGTAATTGCGTTCATGTTGCCGATGATCACGAACTTCTTGTCTGCTTCGGTGATCCAGCCCAGGAACTCTCGAAAGAGCGAGAAGGGCGGGTTGGTCACGATGATGTCCGCTTCGTCGCGCAACGCGGTGACTTCAGCGCCGCGGAAGTCACCATCGCCATCGAGATACTGCCACTCAAGGTCGTCGACGTTGATAATGTTGTCGCCGGTTGTGTCGCGAGTAAGTGTGAAGATCTTGCCGTTCGCGGCAGTCTTGGACTCGTCAAACTGAGGGCTCTCAAACTCGAAGAGAGTGGGCTGAAGGTCAAGCTGCTTCGGCTTGCTGTTAGGCGCGAAACTGGTGCTGATCAGTTTCTTCAGGCCGAGGCGCTCGAAGTTCTGGGCGAAATACTTAGTGAAGTTGCTCCACTCGGGATCATCGCAGGGCAGCAAGACCGTCTTGCCGCGGAACACGTCCGCATCGTAATCGAGATAGGCGTTGATTTCCTTCTCGATGTCATGAAACTGCGTGTAGAACTCGTCGTTCCTCGCCTTTTTTGCGTTCCCAAGATTTTCGTTAGCCACGGCTCAATCGTATTCCGAAGTTCCGACATTTAATCGACTCAACACAATGGCGGGCATCTGGGAGCCGTCAGCAACCCACAGGGTCGCTTCCTCCCAAATCCCGCAACACCCAGCCGCACAAATAAAAAGACCCCCGAACAAGGGGGTCTTCATATTTGGCGGAGACGGTGGGATTTGAACCCACGGTACCCCGGAGGGTACTCCACCTTAGCAGGGTGGTGCACTAGGCCGAACTATGCGACGTCTCCTAGTAACCCCTCAATGATACAGACGAAATTGGTGGCCGGGAAACTAGTGTGTGGCGGCGGGCTGTCGCAGCAGTTCCATCATCGCGGGGTTTGCCCGCACCTCGCCGTCGGCGTGGAATACGAGCACGGCGACCCCGGCGGTGCGCGTCGCCAGCTCGAGGGTGTCGCTGCCCCCGCTGACGATGGCAGTCGCCCACACGTCGCTGGTCACAATATCCGATGACAATACGGTGGCTTGAATGATGGATCCGGTCGAGTCTGCGGCGCGCCAAATGTGTTCGCCGCGTTCGCTGGTGCCGCTGGTCGCGATGGCCGACCATGGCCCGCCGAGCCTGACGACTGCTGCGGGTTGACCCGACCCGTCGGGTTGTGCGATGCCCGTGACCCACGCGCCGGGTTCGCCGGATACGGTCATGTCGCCGCCCGCGTTGATGCTGAACGCGGTGAATCCGTGGGCGCGCATCACCGAGTGGGCTGCGGCGAGTGCGTCAGCTTTGACAATTCCGGACAGGTCGATGACCCCGTCGGGTCGGTGCGGGGTGAACGCGCCATGGGTGGCTTGCCGCCAATCCAGGGCTCGCGCATAGGTGTCACGAATGTCGTCGGACAGTTCCGCCAGCGTGACGTCGCTGCGCGACAGTTGGCTGAGCGGCGATTCGGGGCGGTACAGCGAGTAGTCCCGGTCGTACAGGTCGAATACTTTTTCGATCCCGTCCAGTGCGGCGGTGGCTCGCGCCCGGTCGGTGTCGTCAGTGGAATCGGTGACGCGGATCGACACGGTCGTGCCCATCGTGTCAAAGATGTGGACGGTCATCCCGTGTACCCGGCGGCGTCCAGCGCGGATTGCAACGACTGCTTATAGGACTGCGAGGTGTAGGTCGCCCGGGAAATGTTGGTGATGTCGGCGGATTGGATGTCGAGGACTTCGGCCAACAGGATGGGGATGGCCTGCTCGTTGATTTGAACACTCTTGCGGTCGTTCGAGGGGAACTGCAGCGTTTGCACGTCGGTGATGGCGCCACCCGAGATGACGACCTGGACTTGCATGGGTCCGAATCGGGTTTGCACGGTGTCGCCCACAAATGTGCCGTCTGTTCCCGCGGCCGCAGTGGTGGTTTCGGTGCTGGTCGATGTGTCCGTTGTTGATGTGTCGGTGGTCGAATCCGTTGCGGTATTCGTCGATTCTGTCGCCTGGGTGGTGTCGGTGGTCGCGGTGTGGTCGCTCGACGCAGTCGAGGTGGTGTCCACGTTTTCGGCGGCCAGACCGGCCTGTCCGATGTTCCAGCCGATGGCGATCAAGCTCGCTGTGGCGGCACCGGTGATGAAAGCTGACGTTGTGCGCATAGTGGCTCCTTACCAGGCGAATTCTTCCCAGTGCACGGCGTGCGCAGGGACTTTGTGTGCTGCGAGATCGGCGCGGACGTTCGCCATCCAATCGGTGGGTCCGCACATGTAGTAATCGCATTCACGGGGTTTGTGAACGTAGTGGGTGATATTTTCGCCGTTCGCCCATTCTTCGTGGGGCAACCACGATGCGGTGTTGGCGCGTCGGCCGCTGAGGGTAACCAACCGGGCTCCCCTGGCCCGGCACAGGTCGGTGATCTCGGTCACGAGGTAGGGCTCGGCGTCGCTGGCGCGCAGGAAGACGGTCACGTCTCCGCGGTGTGCGGGCATGTCCTCCAGCAGGGCGCGGATGGGTGCCGCCCCGATTCCTGCCGCCATCAACACCACTTTGGGTGATGTGCGCACCGTCTCGGTGAAGACTCCGTACGGGCCTTCCGCCCACACGCGGGTGCCCACTCGGATTCGCTGCAGTGCTGTGGTGTTGTCACCCAATGCTCGCACTGTCAGTCGGATGTATCGTCCGTTGGGTGCGGCCGATACCGAGAAGGGGTGTGCTTCCCACAGCATTCGCGGTGTAATGAACCGCCATTGGCCGAAAGATCCCGAGGGGAATGCCCAGCGTTCGAGGCCACGACCGGTGATGTACACGGAGACCACTCCGGGGGCGATGGTGTCGACTCGTGCGACGACGAGGCGGTGGCGCAGGTTGTGCACGACAGGTGTGATGACGCGGAACACCAGCACGCTGAGGATGGTGGCTATGAACAGTACGGCCCAATAAATCCGTGCAGCAGTGCCTTCGGCAAACATTCCACCCCACTCGAACTGGTGGGGGATCGACAACACCAAAACCGCATAGGTCGCGAGGTGAATCGCATGCCAGACGGCGTAGGGCAGCACGCGACGGGCGGCAACAATGCTGCTGACGACGACCACGATCATGCCGATGAAGGCGAGGAAGGCCTTGAGCATGTCGCCGTCGGCGTCCCAATAGTTGACGACCTGCTGAATCACGGGTGTGTCGGTGGTCAGGGCAGTCCCCACGATGAGTCCGGCGAAGTGGGCGGCGATCAGGTAGAGGACCGGTTTGCCCAGTTGGTTGTGCAGGGTGAGAGCGCGGTCATGGCCGACCACTTTTTCGACTAGCGGCACTCGTGCGGCGAGGATAAACATGATGAGCAACAGGTTCGTTCCCACGAGCCCGGCGAGGATGCCAATTCCGATGATGGTTTCGGGAACTGTGCCAAAGTATCGGGCTCCACCGTCGGCAAAGAACAGGGCGACCGCCACTGCACTGGTCAGCGGCACCAGCGCTTCGAGGAAATCTTTGCGTGTGTATCGGCGAGAGCGCCGGGTGCGCAATGTGGCCGCACTGGGGATTTGGCGTGTGCGGGGGCTGGTGGTTGCGATGTTCACGTGTGTAGTCCAGCGGTTCGGTCTGTGCGCCTGCTGTACGAAACCTATGAGCCGACTATGGATGTGAACTAGTTGGCGACCGAACAGGTGTACTGATCGGCGGTCTGACCCAACACGCCCTCGAGCTCATCTGTCGCAGCCGAGCTCGTGCCCGAATCGGTGGACTCGGGCGCCGGGGTCTCGGTCGAGCCCGATTCCGTCGTGTCGTCGACCTGAGTCGAACCCACACCCGTTGCGTCACCGGCCAGCGTGAAGGGCTCGTCGGCACGAATCTTGTCAAACAATGCAGTGGCCAGCGACTCGACCGGTGCGACCTTGCCCGCGTACACCCCGCCAACCCCGGTGGTTCCCGGGTACTGCACAAACACGATGTTCTCGCGCGGGATTTCCTTCAACACCAACGCCATCGCCACCATCACATCGAGGCCTGCGAGGCTGTTCGACAACGACATCGAGGTGGCCGCCACCTGAGCAATCGAATACAGCTTCGTGATGTCCGACAGCACGCCCTCGTCCTGCACCTTGCGAACCAACGACGACATGTACTGCTGCTGCGACGAAATACGGCCCAGGTCGCTGCCGTCACCCACACCGTGACGCGAACGCAGGAACGCCAAGGCGTCATAACCTTCGATGGTGTAGTTGCCGGCCTCGGGGAAATACAGTCCCGTGTACTTGTCATCAATCGGGCCGTCGACACACACATCAACGCCACCTATTGCGGTCGACAGCTGCGCGACACCCTTGAAGGTCACGAGGCCCGCATACGGAATATCAAGCCCCGTCAGGTTTTCGACCGTAAGCACGGCACAGGCCAGCCCGCCATAGCTGAGAGCCACATTGATGGGCTGCGCAGACATGGCAGCATAATTGCCCGAACCGTCTTCCATCGGGCACGACGGAATCGGAACCACCATGTCACGGGGAATCGACACAACCACGGCACTCTGGTGATCCTCGGCGACGTGGACCAACAGGTTGACGTCGTTCAGTTCGCTCGAAAACGAACCAAAGCTGCCGTCCTGACCTTGACGCGTATCACTTCCGACAATGAGGATATTGAACCCGCCATCATAGGAACCAATCGACGACAGGTTGAGCTGGGTTTCACCCTCGCCCACGAGCGAGACTTTGTCAATGCTGGAATTCAGTTTCCAGAACACGAGCCCGCCGACAGCAACACCCGAAACCAAGAGGGTGACCATGGCCAGACCGATAATCCGAACGATGAGGGACCACGGGTGACGTTCGGACTGTGCGCCGTGACGTGCGACGGGCGTGCCGTTCAATGCCATGATCCCCCCTTCCGCGGAGGGCGCGGGATTCGAACCCGCGAGACATTTCTGCCCACTAGTTTTCAAGACTAGCTCCATCGGCCGCTCGGACAGCCCTCCGTGGGCAATTCTACCCGAGTAAACCTATGAGCGAGCCGTGAGGGTGGCGAGCACTGCGGGAAGGCCCCCATCGGCCTCGGCATGGGTGACCTCGTTGGCCGCAATTCGCACCTCATCCGGCGCCTGCCCCATGGCCACACCGCGACCAAATTCGGCCGCCCATTCCAGCATCTGAATGTCGTTTCGGCCGTCGCCGACCGCCATCACCCGCGAACGATGGATACCGTGCGAGGCGCGCACCTTTTCCAGCGCGGTCGCCTTGTTGACCCCGAAAGGACCAATCTCGAGCCACGAGGTGTAGCCGATCGAATACGACACCTGGTGCAAACCCAACGTTGCAATCGACTCTTGAAACTCACGTTCCTGATCGGTCGGCGAGATAACGACCACCCGGGTGGCCTCTTCCGTCATCAATGCCTCGAGCGAGTGCACTTCTTGGGTGAAAACGTCGAGCCCCGCCTCGGGGAACCAGCCCAAATATTTGAGCAAACCCGTCTCGTCCTCCACGGCGTAATGCGCGGTCGGCAGCTTGCGGTGAATTGTCGCCAGCACCTCGTTGGGGTTGAACGTTTCGATATCGCCGCGACGGTAACCCGATTCCTCGGACTCGTCACGGTGCAAAATAATCGCACCATTCGCACACACCACAAATTGAGGTGTCAGATTCAACTGCGCCAACACGGGCAGAGTCGCCGGGACGCTGCGGCCCGTCGCAATGGTGACCTCGTGGCCCTCATCGACAAGCCGCGAAACCTCGCGAACCGTCCACGGGTTCAAATCACCGCGATAATCCGACACGATAGTGCCATCGATGTCGAGGGCGACAAACCACCGTTCGTCCACAGAATCCGTCATTAGACGGGCATCGCGACCGCGAGGCCGCCCAAATATGGACGCAGAACCTCGGGAATCACGACACTGCCGTCGGCCTGCTGATGGGTTTCCAAGATGGCGACCAACCAGCGCGTCGTCGCCAGGGTTCCGTTCAAGGTGGCAACTGTTTCGGTCGAGCCACCATCCGGGCGGTGGCGGATGTTCAGTCGGCGGGCCTGGAAAGTGGTGCAGTTCGAGGTCGACGTCAGTTCGCGGTACGCACCCTGGGTGGGAACCCACGCCTCGATGTCATATTTGCGGGCAGCGGACGAACCCAAGTCACCGGCGGCAACATCGATCACACGGTACGCGAGACCCAACGATTGCAGCATGTCTTCCTGGAACGACAGCAGCTTTGCGTGCTCGGCCTCGGCCTCGGCGGGCGGGCAATACGAGAACATTTCCAGCTTGTTGAACTGGTGCACGCGCAGGATTCCGCGGGTGTCCTTGCCATACGACCCCGCTTCACGGCGGTAGCACGTCGACCAGCCGGCGTAACGCTTGGGCCCCTTCGACAGGTCGATGATTTCGTCGGAATGGTACCCGGCAAGAGCCACCTCGCTGGTGCCCGTCAAATACAGTTCATCCTCGGGCAGGTAATAGATTTCGTCCGAGTGGGCACCCAGGAAGCCGGTGCCGTTCATAACCTCGGGCCGCACCAGGGTGGGGGTGATCAGCGGGGTGAAACCAGCAGCCAAGGCGCGGTCCAAAGCCAGCGACATCAATGCCAGCTCCAGTCGGGCGCCAATTCCGGCGAGGAAGTAGAAACGCGAACCCGAAACCTTCACGCCGCGGGGCATGTCGATGGCACCCAAAAGTTCACCGATCTCGAGGTGATCGCGCGCCTCGAAATCGAAGGTGGGCTTCACGCCGACCTCTTTCAGCGTGACGAAATCGGCTTCGCCGCCGGCGGGAACACCGTCGATGATGATGTTGCCGATGCGCGACAGGGCGGCCGTCGACGCGGCCTCGGCGTCAGAGGCAACCGACTGGGCTTCCTTGACCTTGGCCGAAAGTTCCTGAGCGGCGGCCACGAGTGCGGCCTTCTCGTCCTTGGGCGCAGCGGCCACGAGCTTCCCGTGTGCGTTCTGTGCTGCGCGAAGTTCCTCGAACGCGGCAATAGTGTCGCGACGGTTCTGTTCCGCGGCAATCGCAGCATCGACCAATGCGACGTCGTCACCGCGGGCGATCAGCGAATTGCGGATCAGGTCGGGGTTTTCGCGCAGAATCTGGATGTCAATCATGTCTAACCGTTCACTGTTCCATCGATCAAGGACACAAGCCACCCGCGGGTGTCCGCGAACGCTGCATCAGAATATTGTGGCGCAACCGACGGGCGGTGGCCATCGGCGCGAGGATACGAACCCAAGAACTGCACGTTGGGGCTGTAACGCTTGAGGCCCATGAGTGCGTCCGCCACACGTTCGTCCGCAATGTGGCCGTCCGCGTCAATCACGAAACGATAGCGGCCGAGTTCGTCACCAATGGGGCGCGATTCCAGAAGGCTCATGTTGACACCACGGGTCGCGAACTGTTCGAGCATTTCCAACAACGCACCCGGACGG
>CALBMG010000277.1 GCA_937896185.1 uncultured Microbacteriaceae bacterium
GCTGTGCTGCCATGCGCCGCACGGGGTGCTATAGCGGCCCTCGATGTAACCCAGCCCCCACAGGATCTGGGTGTTGGGGTTCTCGCGCCAGTCGGCGCCCGCGGACGCCATCTTTGAGCCGGGCAAAGCTTGTGGGATGCCGTACGCGCCACTGCTGCGGTTCTCCGCACGGTAATTCCAATGCGATTCCTTGTTCCACAGGTTCACAAGGCACATGAACTGTTCCTCGTCCCATCCGCGGTCCAGTACCTGCTGCAGCGCGAACTCCTGCGACTCACGCACCTCACCGGCTGTCGCCATGTACACGCCCGAGGACGCCGACCAGTCATCAAACGAAATCGCGGAACGGTAGGCAGCGCTTTGGAAGGACTGCACGGTGAAGCCATCAAACCCGCGAGCCGCCGACAGTTCAACGGCCGAGAATGGGGCCATGATGATGCCGAACATCAGGACACCGATGCCCGCCAACCCGGCATAACTCACGCCACGGCTGGCACGCAAACGTGTGCCGTACACCATTTACTTCACCGCAAGCATGACGCGAACGAGGTCGTCGAGCAGGGCATCAACCTGCGCCTCGTTGTAACCGCGCAACTGTGCACGGAAACCGGCACCGCGCACCTCGGCGCGAGACAACGGCTGGCCGTGCTGGAAGAAACCCACCACACGGTCGGCAAAAGCGTCAACATCGTCGGTGTGGTACCCATACGTGAGAATTCCGGTGCGACGGAACTTGCCGCCTTCTTCACGAGCGGCACGGTTCAAAATTTCCTGAGCCAGTGCGCGGGCGTCCGCGTTCCAGGACTCGATCCCCACCTCGGCAATGCGTGCATCGCGTTCACGGGCGGCAAACGCGTCTTCCAGCCGTTCGATTGCGGCATCAACCTGGTCGATCTGGTAACCGCCCTTGACCATGGGGAACGACACTTCGCGCACCTGCTGCGAGGACATCGTTTCACCCTCACCCTGGAACGCCAGGCGGGCTGTGTGCAGGAAGGCGTCAACAGCGGTCGAGTCGTATCCGACGACCTTGGGCCCTGTTACTGAGAAACTCACTGTTCTATTGTGCCCTAGGCCACAACAATGGCGAAAACCGAGGCCACGAACATGGACGGCAGCACCGAGTCGAGTCGGTCAAGGAACCCGCCATGACCGGGCAGCAGATTCGAGGCATCCTTTGTCGCAAGGTCGCGTTTAATCAACGATTCGATCAGGTCACCGGTCGTCGCTGTCGCCACAATAATCAGACCCAGCACCGAACCGATGTACCAGGGCTGGTCAATCATCGTGACCGCAATAATTGTGCCCGCCGTGACAGCGGCCACCACCGAACCGGCGAAACCCTCCCACGTTTTCTTGGGGCTGATCTTCGGGGCCATCGGGTGTTTGCCAAACATCAGACCCGAGGCATACGCCCCCGTGTCGGTGGACGCGATGATGATCATCGTCCCCAGAGTCCACCACTCGCCGCCATCGCGGGCCGTCATCAACACCGCAAAGCTCGCGAGGAACGGCACATACGCCAGCACAAAACCGCTCATCAGCAGGTCACGGTCGGTGATCTGTGAACGCGACGCCAAGCGGAACGTCGTGTGCCAGACAATCACGAAAACGATGCCCAACGCCAGCGTCAGCAACTGTCCGATCTGGCCCAGGTAATAGGTTGCGGGCATCATCGCTACGGCAGATATCAACAGCGGGATTCGCGGAACGTATCGGTTCTCGGTGCGCGAAATCGTGGCCAGCTCCCACGTGGCAAACCCCACGAGGAGCGCCACATAGGCGGTAAAGAACTGCTTTTCGACGACGAGGCTGACAATCAACAGCCCGCCCATCACAATGCCGATGGCGAGTGCTGCGAACAGGTTACGTCCGGTGCGAGCCTCGACTTTCGCTGTGGTTTCCCTCAGCTGCGCATCCAGTGCGTGTACCGCGTTCTCGACCTCATGCAGGGCGGCGCGGGTATCCGGCAACACCGAATGACGGTCGCCGGTGACGTGCTTCGGCGAACGCGAGTGCTCGTCGTCCGAACGTGGCATTAGACCTCGAGAAGCTCGGCTTCCTTCTTCTTGAAAGCGTCATCCACGGCGTCGATGAACTTCTTCGTGATGTTCTCGATTTCCTTCTCGGCACGGGCGATTTCGTCCTCGCCCACCTCCTTGAGAGCCTCGAGGTCGGCGATGCCCTTACGACGCACGTTACGGATGGCGACGCGGCCGTCCTCGGACTTTGCACGGACAATCTTTACGTATTCCTTGCGACGCTCTTCGGTGAGCTCGGGCATGGTGACACGAATCAGGTTGCCGTCGTTGGTGGGGGTGGCGCCCAGGTTGGGGAAGTTGACGATCGCACGTTCGATGTCCTTCAGTGCGCCCTTGTCATAGGGGGTGATGATGATGGTGCGGGCCTCGGGGTTCTGAAGGCTACCCAGCTGCGCCAGCGGGGTAGGAGTGCCGTAGTACTCGACCATGATCTTCTGGAACAGTGCGGGGTTTGCGCGACCCGTGCGCACGGTTGCGAAATCTTCTTTCAACGCGTCGACAGACTTCGACATCTTTTCGGTAGTTTCGGCGAGGATTTCGCTGATCATGGGGTCCTCCTTGTGACTGTCCCCCGAGTCTACCGCTGATATGTCAGCCGATGGCGAGCAGCGCGACCCCGGACAACACGATGGCGGAACCGATCAGGCGCTGACCCATATGCGGCTCCCTGAACAGCAAACCACCACCCAGCGCGACCAAGACGACGCTGATTTCACGTGCCGGCGCCACGAGCGACACAGAACTCAGCTGAATCGCCGTCAGAGCCAGAATGTACGAGGCGGGCCCCAACACACCAATCGTGAGAATCGGCACCGGGTAACGACGAATCGTGTCCTTCAGGCTGACGTCCTTCGGGAAAGCCGACGGAATAAAAAGCACGGCCTGAGCGACCAGTGCAATCCAGTAATAACCGACGGGTGGCAGATCGAGAGTGCCTACGGACCAGCCGTCCCATACCGTAAACGACGCAATCAGCACTCCAACGGCCAGGCCGTAGACAATCGATTTTGCGCCCGGCTTTGTGGGACCACGTGAACCCGCAAGCCCGATCACGGCGATGCCCGCAATGATGACCACAACACCGAGGAGCGCGAGCGACGACGGTGTTTCGCCCAGCAATACCACGGCACCGACCACCGAGAGCATCGGTCCCGTGCCACGAGCAATCGGGTACACCAACGACACGTCACCGACGCGGTAACCCCTCTGCAGCAGCAAGAAATAGGCGACTTCGAAAATTCCGCACACCGTGGCGAACGCAACCCACCACCACTCAAACTGTGCCGTCGCCAACGAAGCGATACCCATCGGAGCAAAAGCGATCGCACCAACCACGAATGTCAGCCACAACAAGGCGGACGGCGCCTGGCCCACCCTTTTAAGGGTTAAATTCCACGTCGCATGAGCGATCGCGCCCAACGCAACCAGCAGCGCAACAGTTGCGCTAATTGGTGACCACCGTGCCGAGGCGCTCCCCGCGAATCGCCTTGGCAATGTTGCCACCGGGCTCCATGCCAAACACCATCATCGGCATCTTGTTATCGCGGCACAACGCAAAAGCGGTGGCATCAACAACCTTCAGCCCACGCTTCATCGCATCGGTGTACGTGATGGCATCAATCTTTTGCGCGTTCGGGTTCGTGCGAGGGTCGTCGTCATAGACGCCGTCGACACCGTTCTTTGCGACGAGGACCTCTTCTGCGCCGATTTCCAGCGCACGCTGAGCGGCGACGGTGTCTGTCGAGAAGAACGGCAGACCGGCACCGGCACCAAAGATCACAACACGGCCCTTCTCCAGGTGACGGATGGCGCGCAAGGGCAGGTAGGGCTCGGCAACCTGACGCATCTCGATGGCGGACTGCACACGCACCGGCTGACCGGCCTGTTCCAGGAAGTCTTGCAGTGCCAGGGCGTTCATGACGGTGCCCAACATGCCCATGTAGTCCGCACGCGAACGGTCCATGCCGCGCTGGCTCAACTCGGCGCCACGGAAGAAGTTTCCACCACCGACAACAACGGCGACCTGGGCAGTCTGCGCCGCCTCGGCAATCTCGCGAGCGATGGCACTGACAACATCCGGGTTAACACCCAAGGTGCCACCGCCAAACGCCTCACCGGACAACTTCAACAGAACGCGACGGGTCATGCGCACCTCACTTTTCGTATCTATCGTACCGAGTTCCCGGCGCCCGCGGCACCCCTCTGCCCCCACGGCAAAGGGCCCCCACCGTGTGGTGAGGGCCCTTCGAAGCGGAAAGCTTAGGCGCCGACCTTGAAACGAGCGAAGCCCGAAACGGTCAGACCTGCATCAGCCAGTACCTGGGTGATGGTGAGCTTGTTGTCGCGTGCATAGTCCTGCTCGAGGAGAGCAACCTGCTTGAAGAAAGCGCCGATACGGCCTTCAACAATCTTCGGCAGAGCAGCCTCGGGCTTGCCCTCGCCACGGCTGATTTCCTCGACGATGCGGCGCTCGTTGGCAACCGTCTCGGCGGGAACTTCATCGCGGTTCAGGTACTGGGGGTCAGCGAACGAGATGTGCTGTGCTACGGCACGAGCAGTCTCGGCGTTGTCGCCCGAGTAGGCCAGAACGACACCGACCTGCGGGGGCAGGTCCTTGTTGGTGCGGTGCATGTAGATCTCGAACTTGTCGCCAGCGATCTTGGCGATGCGGCGGAGCTCCACCTTTTCGCCGATGATTGCAGCGTCGTCTGCGATGCGGTCAGCAACGGTCTGACCTGCAACGTCTGCAGCGAGTGCAGCGTCAAGGGTCGATGCGTCAGCTGCGGCAACAGCATCAACGATGACGTCGGCGAGTGCCACGAACTTCTCGTTCTTTGCAACGAAGTCGGTCTCGCACGCGAGCTCGATCAGGAAGACAGCGCCAGGGGTCTCCTTGGCGGCAACGAGGCCTTCGCTGGTCGAACGGTCAGCGCGCTTGGCGTTGCCCTTTGCGCCCTTGAGGCGGAGGATTTCGACAGCCTTTTCCAGGTCGCCATCTGCTTCGACGAGAGCGTTCTTGGTGTCGACCATGCCGGTACCGAGGCGCTCACGCAGGACCTTGACGTCCTCGAGAGAAAAATTAGCCATGATTATGTGCTTTCTGTGGAAGGTGAAAAATTACTCTGCTGCTGCGTCGGCTGCGGGGGCTTCAGCTGCGGGAGCCTCTGCTGCTGCTGCATCAGCAGCGGGAGCCTCGAGGAGTTCGCGCTCCCACTCGGCGAGAGGCTCAACTGCGGACACGTTGCCAGCCTCGGCGGGCTTCTCGTGACGCTTGATGAGGCCCTCGGCGACGGCGTCGGCAATAACGCGGGTAAGCAGGCCTACCGAGCGGATTGCGTCGTCGTTACCGGGGATGGGGAATGCGATGTCGTCGGGGTCAGCGTTGGTGTCGAGGATACCGATTACGGGGATACCGAGCTTCTTGGCTTCGTCGATTGCGAGGTGCTCGCGCTTGGCGTCAACAACCCACATTGCGCTGGGGGTCTTGGTCAGGTTACGGATACCACCGAGCGACTTGTGGAGCTTCTCGAGCTCGCGACGCTTCATCAGCAGTTCCTTCTTGGTGAAGCCCTTGCTGGTGTCGTCGAAGTCGAGCTGTTCCAGTTCCTTCATGCGCTCGAGGCGGCCCAGAACGGTCTGGAAGTTGGTCATCAGACCACCCAACCAGCGCTGGTTCACGTAGGGCTGACCGACGCGGTTTGCTTCGGCAGCGATGGATTCCTGAGCCTGCTTCTTGGTGCCGACGAACAGGATCGAGCCACCACGTGCGACGGTTTCCTTGACGAAGTCGTATGCGTTGTCGATGTGAGCCAGCGACTGCTGCAGGTCGATGATGTGAATGCCCGAACGCTCGGTCAGGATGAAGCGCTTTACCTTCGGGTTCCAGCGCTGAGTCTGGTGACCAAAGTGAACGCCAGCGTCGAGCATCTGGCGGATTGTTACAACGGCCATTGCCGTCTCCTTTTCTTGTGGTTTTTCCACGACGGTTGTCGTGAATCCTGGTGCCCCAGTCCACTCCGCCCGGTTTCCGGGACCATCGGAGCGGCCCTGTGAGTGAGCACGCGAAGTCGACCTCTTTCGAGGCCGCTCCTTTCAGTGTATCAGCCCTTATTCACACGGCGAAACCGCGGCCGGGTTATCCCCCAGTTATGGGAACGATGTGATCGGCACGCGACGCCGATGTGAGTCTTGAATACATGAATGCTCGACAGCGCGGAATCATGCTCGCCGCTGCAACAGCCGCGGTGATGATGATGTGGACCAGCGCACCCGTTCGTGCCGCTGACGCACATCGGTGGCCGATTGTCGGCGCCATCCTTCGGGTGTATCAACCACCCGCAACCGAATACGGCGCCGGGCATCGCGGCATCGATGTGGCGGCGCGAGTCGGAGACGCCATCGTTTCCCCCATCGAGGGGACCGTCACATTTGCGGGATCAGTAGCCGGTCGCGGGGTCATCACCGTCAGCGCACGGGGGTTGCACGTCACCATCGAGCCCGTCACCGCGGTGGTGTCGAAGGGCACACCTGAGATCGGAAGAGCGTCGTGTAGGGAAAG
>CALBMG010000278.1 GCA_937896185.1 uncultured Microbacteriaceae bacterium
CCGGGGCTCCCCCTCGCACGAGCTCATCGACCAGATTGGTGGCGTACTGAACCCCCACCTCGGCCCGGCCTTCTGCCGTAGGTTCGATTTGCAAATTGATTGACAGCTCGGACGGCTCTTTCTCGCCGGTCAGTTCGACTACTCGCTGCAAACGCTGATGCGATGTGATGGGCATAATTCCCGGCAAAATCGGCATGTCCACGCCCGCGGCTCGGGCTCGATCAACGAATCGGAAATAGTCGTCCGGGTGGAAGAACAACTGGGTGATAGCAAAATCTGCTCCGGCAGCCTGCTTCGCCAACAACGAATCAATGTCTGCACGAGTCGAACCAGATTCGGGATGTCCGTTAGGGAACGCCGCGACCGCCACCTGAACCTTTGCCGGCCTGGGGTCAATGTGCCGAGCCGTTGATCCCATCACGGGGAAATCTGTCCACGGTTGGCGCTCGGACTGGACGTGGGTAATCAGCTGAACCAATTCCGCGGCGGAACGTACATCCCCGATGAAATCGCCGATGTGCTCCTCATCGGTAGGCGGATCCCCGCGCAATGCCAGGAAACTTGAGATTCCCGCTTCCATGAACTCGCGAACAACGTCGGCCGCCTCTGCGTGGGTCGTGCCCACGCAGGTGAGGTGCGCCATCGGCTGAACATGGGTGTTATTGAGAATGTAGGTCAACACCTCGAGTGAGGAACGGCGCGAGGAACCGCCCGCACCAAATGTCACGGAAATAAACCTCGGATGAACCTCGGAGAGTGCACGAATAGTTTCGTAGAGAGAGGGAGCTTTGTCGGGAGTTCGCGGCGGGTACACCTCAAACGACACCGGGACAGCGCCCTCGCCGAAAATGTTCACCACGCCGTCTCCTTATGAAAAATCGCACTGGTACAGGACCAACGCCCCACCACTGCGACCCGTCAATTCTAGCGACAGGCCAACCTCGCAAATCGCAATAGAGTGAAAGGGTGATGACTCGACTGAAATTCGTCAGCGACGAAGTTCTCACCACTTTTACGGGCAACCCCGAAGGAAACCCGGAGTGGGCGCAAAAACTTGCGGAAGGGAACGACACCGGATATTTTGCCCCTGGATCCGACCCATGGGTCATTCACTCGAGCTTCCCCACGCTCGTCGCCGGTGTTCGAGCGCTGTTGGTGCAAGCGCTACATCCCGGCGCGCTCGCAGGAGTCCGCGACTGGTCGCGCTACACCGAAGACCCCCTGGGGCGCCTTGCCGGCACAATTCGGTGGTTGGCGACCTTGACATTCGCGGACACCGCTCGCGCCGATGCAGAATGCGGGAGAGTCCGGAAACTCCACGACCGCGTGAACGGAACGTACCAAACGGGTACGGGAGACGAATCACCATATTCTGCACACGACGCCGACCTCGCCACCTGGGTTCACGACGTTTTTGCCGACTCGTTCCTGACAACACACCAACTGCTACAGGGCGGGCTCTCGGACAACGGTGACCGATACGTCGCGGAATGGTCGTTGGTCGGCACGAAACTCGGAGTTGAACACCCGCCACTCTCCGTGGCGGAACTACACGCACAAATCGAGTCGTACCGCACCCGCGGATTGCTGCGCACCGACGACAGAACACGTGAAGTCATTGCCTTCGTTCGGCGGCCGCCGCTGCACCCCATACTGATGCCGGCCTATGCGGTTCTGTTCCATGCTGCGGTCGCCACTATCCCCGCGCCGTACCGCAGAATGATCGGCATTCGGCGGGTGCCGCTCCCCATCCTGACCACAGCACGGGTGACGTTGTGGGCTCTGCGCAAAATTATTGGACCGACATCGCCTGCAGAACTGCACGCACTGTCACGGCACGCACGGATTCAGCACGCAGCATCGGCGTAGTTACGACGCAAAAACAGACGATTGTGTCGGTCGCTTCACTATCCAGGACAAATAGGCGGCGACGACGCACAACGCTGCGCCTCCCAGCCACGCATAGGTGTACGTCCCCAACAGGTCGCGACTAAAACCCGCCACGGTTGCCGCGATTGCAGCACCCACCTGATGCGACGCAAAAACCCATCCAAACACGATGTTCGCACGGTCGCCGAAATATTCGCGACACAGTGCCACGGTCGGAGGGACCGTCGCAACCCAGTCAAGACCATAGACAACAACGAAAATGACGATGCTCGGGCTGATGTCCTGAGACAGCAGGGTGGGCAAAAACGCCAACCCAACCCCACGGAAGAAGTAATAACCCACCAGCAGATACCGCGGGTTCACACGGTCGGTGAGCCACCCCGACATTACCGTGCCGATGATGTCGAAAACCCCTACGACAGCCAACAGGCCTGCAGCGGCCGTGATGCTCATGCCATGATCGTGCGCCGAAGGCACAAAGTGCAATCCCACAAGTCCATTCGTCGTTGCGCCACAAATCGCGAAAGCTGCAGCCAATGCCCAAAAAGTTTTAGTCTTGCTGGCGTCCACCAGGGTGGTGATTGCGAGCTTCATCGCACCCGTGCGTCGTGGTGGCGGCACATAGTCGGCCGCATCGACACCGTACGGCCCAACTCCCAATTCAGAGGGGTCATTGCGAATGAACACGAGCACCAGCGGCACTACCGCGAGCGCAGTCCCCGCAATCACGATTGACGCAGCACGCCAGCCGGTGGTTTCTGCCAAAGACGCGACCAGAGGCAGGAACACCAGCTGTCCCGTCGCGCTTCCTGCTGACAGAATTCCCACAACCAAGCCACGCCGTTTCACGAACCATCGCCCCGCAATTTCGGAGGCAAACACCAGGGCCATAGAACCGGTACCGATGCCAATGAGCACGCCCCAGGTCAGGAAGAGCACCCATTCAGCGGTAACAAACACGGTCACGCCACTGCCCGCAGCGATCATTACCAAAGCAAAAGACGTAACACGCCTGATGCCGAAACGACCGATCAGTGCGGCGGCGAACGGCGCGGTGAGGCCGTACAACAAAATATTGAGACTCACCGCAGTCGACATGACTCCGATCGGCCACCCGAACTCGTCATTGAGCGGAATCATCAGCGGGCCCGGTGCGGCACGGAATGCCGCCGCACCCATCAGCGCGATAAATGCTGCGAGCGCCACCAACCATGCAGGGTGAAAACGACGAGACATCGCAGCCTTTCTGTTGTGCTGCACTCAGCGTACTCCTGCGGCCAATGGGCACTCGGGCACAGCAGGTACTGGTACCCTTGAATAATTAGAGAAAATCCTTTTCTCGACGTCGGAAGTTTCTTCCCTCACCGCCCAGTGCGGTTGACATCATTCTTGCGGCGAACGGATGCACCACAGGGTGCGTTCGCCATCAGCTCCGTGCGTTCACCGAATGCGCCACGAGCCCACTCTGATAGGTAATATCCATGTCCGAAATGACATTTGCAACACTTGGCGTGCCCACAAAATTGGTTCACGCCCTGACAAACAACGGAATCACCGCTCCGTTCCCCATCCAGGTAGACACTCTTCCCGACACACTGTCGGGCCGCGACGTCCTGGGCCGAGGTAAGACCGGATCAGGCAAAACCCTCGCCTTCTCGATTCCGATGGTGGCCCGATTGGGCACCACACTCGCCGGCGGATCGCGCCGTGCGGGACGCCCCTTGGGTTTGATCCTCGCACCGACTCGCGAACTGGCAACACAAATTCTTGCCACGATCGAACCGCTGGCGGCCGCCTATGACCTCAACGCCATGACAATCTTTGGTGGAGTGTCCCAGAACCGCCAGGTGGCGCAGCTGAAAGCGGGCGTTGACATCGTCATCGCCACGCCGGGACGCCTCGAAGACCTGATGAAGCAGAAATTCATCCACCTCGACGCGATCGAAATCACCGTACTGGACGAAGCAGACCACATGGCCGACCTCGGATTCCTGCCCGGCGTGACCCGAATCCTCGAGGCCACCCCACGGGACGGACAGCGTCTGCTGTTCAGCGCCACCCTGGACAACGGGGTCGACAAGCTCGTGAAGCGTTTCCTTCACAACGAAGTCTTGCACTCCGTTGACGAGGCCAATTCCCCCGTCGTCCAGATGACACACCACGTTTTCGAAACTCCCAGTGTCGAAGCAAAACGCCAGCTGGTCGAGGCGCTGGCATCGGGCACCGGTCGTCGCATCCTCTTCATGCGCACCAAACACCATGCAAAAAAACTCGCAAAGAGCCTGTGCGAAGCCGGGATTCCTGCGGTTGACCTGCACGGAAACCTGTCTCAGCCGGCACGAGACCGCAACCTTGCCGCGTTCAGCGACGGAACAGTCAATGTTCTCGTCGCCACCGACGTGGCCGCCCGTGGTGTGCACGTCGACAACGTCGAACTCGTCATCCACGTCGACCCGCCCATGGAACACAAGGCGTACCTGCACCGTTCCGGTCGCACGGCCCGTGCCGGAAACGAAGGTGACGTTGTCACGCTGTGCCTGCCGACACAGAAGAAGGATGTCGCACAGTTGTTGCGCAAGGCCGCAATTTCGGTGGCTCCCACTCCCGTTCACCTCGGCTCACCCGAGGTACTCGCACTGATCGGCGAGGTAGCACCCAAGGTGGCATACGTGCCCCGCGCCGAGCACAACAAGGGTGGCGGCCAGTCCACCGGTGCCAACGCTCAGCGCAAGCGCGCCGCACGTGAATCGCGTGACCGTTCGGGTCGCCAAGAGGCCAAGTCCAGTTCTGGACGGGGCGCAGAACAGTCCAGCCGAAACCATGGCCCGCAGGGTGCACGACGCGGCTCAACCGCTGGTCGCAGTGAATACCCCGGTGCGGCACGTGGCGCCGGCGGAAACAAGCGATCGGGTCGAACACAGGGTCGCTAAGCCCCTATTTATGCGTGTGGCCACTCACCGAGGTGAGTGGCCACACGCATAATCGGACTAATTAGGCTGCGGAACCAATGATTGCATCCACATCGATTTCAACGAGCATGTCGGGTGCCGCCAGTGCGCAGACCTCGACGGCTGTTGCCGCGGGACGAATTTCTCCAAAAATCTCACCGTGAACCTTGCCGACAGCATCGAAATCGGCGATGTTCGTCAGATAGATGCGCGTACGCACCACATCGGCGAACGTTGCACCGGCAGACTCCAGTGCGACGGCGACGCGTCGGAAGATTTCACGAGCCTGCTCGGCAGGATCGCTGCCGCCGATAGCTCCCTCGGGAGCACCAGCAGTGGTTCCGGCCACAAATACGAAAGGTCCCGCCTTGACCGCGCGGGAATAGCCCACAACGGGCTCATAGACGGAACCGGACGAAATAAGAGTGCGTTCAAAATTCATATCCACAGCCTAAACCTTGCCAGTGAGCGAATAAACCGTGAACCAGAGCCAAGAATTGTGATCCAACTCTGCGGAAACAGAAAAAGACCGACATTTCTGTCGGTCTTTTTCGTTACGGTCGGGCTGACAGGATTTGAACCTGCGACCCCTTGACCCCCAGTCAAGTGCGCTACCAAGCTGCGCCACAGCCCGTATGCCTTTCGGCAACCACTCAATCCTACCCCCTGTGGAACCCGCTCGAGTACACAAATAGGGTCGAATTAAGCGGAAACGGCGAGAAGTTCCTGAATGGCCTGTTCGAACACGGCGTGGTGTGCGTCGACGTCAGCCTTGGTTGTGGTCGGGCACATTAAGGCCATGTTGTGGAACGGCGTCAGCATGATTCCGCGGTTGGCGAGATACAGGTGCAGGAAGTCTTCCAGCTCGCCGTCCGCAGAATTGGCCGCCTCTGTGCCGTTCTTGGGATACGGCTTGGCGAAACGGTATTCGGCACGAGCGCCCAACTGATTGATTGACCAGGGTAGGTCGTATCGGTCAAAAATGTCGTTCATGCCGTCGGTGAAATAGGTGGCTGTGTCGATCATTCCTTCGAATGCGTGATCCGTGAGAACACGTTCCAGTGTTGCGCGCATTGCGGCGACGGATAGCGGGTTACCGGCGAGGGTGCCGCCGACGCCGCCCATATCAACGAGGTCGAGGTCGGTTCGCGCCAATACCTGCTCGGCGAATTCCGGGCTCAAACCATAGGCGCCGGTGGGAATTCCGCCACCAATCGCCTTGCCGATGACGACAACATCTGGTTCCAGGTTGTGGGTCCGCGTCATTCCGCCAGGCCCCGCACTAAACGTGTGGGTTTCGTCGATGATCAGCATTGCCCCATATTTTCGGGTCAAGGCGCGCACACCCTCGTGATACCCCTCGTCGGGAAGGACGATTCCGATGTTGGTGAGTGCGGGTTCAATAAGAACTGCGGCAACGTCACCATGAGCCAGTTGGCGCTCGAGCCCCTCAAGGTCGTTGAACTCGGCGACCCGACTTGTTTCGGTTACGTCCACGGGTGAACCCACGTTCCCCGGTCGGATCATGCCCTCACCGTCAGGTCCCACAACGATCAGTGATTCGTCCACCGAGCCGTGGTAGCAGTACGAGTGGAACAGCACCCTCGGCTTGCCCGTTACAGCGCGCACCAGTCTGATGACCCAACGATTCGCATCCGTGGCCATGAGGCTGAAGCTCCACCGTTCCATGCCGAATCGGCGTGAGAGTTCCGCCCCCACCCATTCGGCGTCCTCGGTGGGCAGCATCGTGGTCAGTCC
>CALBMG010000279.1 GCA_937896185.1 uncultured Microbacteriaceae bacterium
TTCATGAACCAGACGGAAACGGAGTTTGGCGCTCATCTTGATCAAATTCAGCAGCTTCAGTTTTTCGTCCTTGTCCGTAATCGCGTGGGCGGTGCCCCAGGCCATGACGGAGCGGTAATTCACCGAATGATGGAAGCCGGAGCGCGCTTGCACCAGCGCATCCAGATGCGTGGCGGTAAGGCAGACCGGCACGCCGTCCCGCTGGTTCTTGATCATCTGGCTGGCGGAGGAGCCGTGCCAGAAGATGCGGTCACCCTGACGCCAGACCAACGTGGGCGTGACGACGGGCGCGCCATCGACGATGTGGCCGACATGGGCGAGCGCCTCGCCGACATTGTTGACGCTGAGCCATTCCTGGCCGACAGCCTCGGGCACCTGCGTCAGCGCAGACCACGTAAAGGTGCCGACCGGACCGAGGTAACTGTATGCCTGGCTCATGGCGTCCTTTCGTGTTGCGCGTACCCGTCAAGCCTACCCGCGCTCAGGGCGGGGGCGTCGAGGCGTGGCAGCGGTTGCGCTAGTTGGCGTAGTCGGGCGCGGCGGGAAGGTTGAAGAACTTCTCGAGGGTGATGTCGGGGGTCTTGTGCAGTTCCTTGGCCAACGCCAAACCGACAAAACGGTAATGCCACGGCTCGAACATGTACCCGGTGGTGGATTTCTTGTTCCGCGGGTACCGCAGGTGAAAGCCGTACTTCCAGGCGTTGGTGTTCAACCATTCACCCTCGGGGGTGTGCGCGAAGCATTGGGCAATCGTGCACCCGTTGACTCCGGCGATGTCAATGGACCACCCGGTCTGATGTTCACTGTGCCCGGGCTTTGCGCTTTGCAGGTTGGCTTGAGCCACGCCCAACCGGTTTACCCAACTGTTATAGACCGACACCTGGACGCCGTACGAACGGTAGCCGCTCTGAGCGACCAGGGTGATGCCGTCGGCGTTGGCCGCGGCCACCATGATCTTGTACTGGGCTGCGGCGGGGCTGCGCAGTTGCTGGGTGCCATTGGTGCCCCAGGGTTTCACCACGGTAACCAGATCGGTGGGAGCAAATTTGACAGGGTTCAGGCGACGAAGTTTGTTGGCAACGACCCACAGCGAGCTGGCGGTGTCGATGGATCGGGCCGTTTTATCAAAGGCGCGAACCGTCGCAGTCGGTGCGATTTGGGTCGGCGCCGGGATTTCGGCGGCATCGGAACCCGAGGTCGGAACACAGCCCGCGAGGACGAGGGCGGTGAGAATCGAGGTCACGAGTAACTTACGCATTCCCCCAAATCTAGCGGGCATAGGATGGCAGTTATGGCATCTTCTGGCGAATCTGTAATGACCAAGCGCGAAATCATGTTTGTGATGTTGGGGTTGATGTCAGGAATGTTCCTGTCCGCCCTGGACCAAACGATCGTCGGCACCTCGATGCGCACCATCGCCGACGACCTTGACGGTCTGGCGTTACAGGCCTGGGTGACCACCGCCTACCTGATCGTCTCGACCGTCGTGACCCCCATCGCTGGCAAGCTCAGCGACATCTATGGCCGTCGACCGATCTACATCATCTCGATTGTGATCTTCCTGCTGGGGTCGCTGATGTCGGGCATGGCGAACACCATGTACGAACTGGCCGCATACCGCGCACTGCAGGGACTGGGTGGTGGTGGCCTCATGTCGCTGGCGTTCACCATCGTCGGTGACATGCTGCCCCCGCGCGAGCGCGTCAAATACCAGGGCTTCTTTATCGCCGTCTTTGGCACTTCGAGCTTCATTGGTCCGCTGATCGGCGGATTCTTTGCCGGCATGGACACCCTGCTGGGTGTTGACGGTTGGCGTTGGGTGTTCCTCGTCAACGTGCCGGTCGGAATCGTCGCGCTCTATATGGTGTGGCGCTTCCTGCACGTGCCCCAAATCAAGCACAAGGCGCGCATCGACTATTGGGGTGTTGCTACCGTCATCGTTGCCGTCGTTCCCTTGCTGCTGGTCGCCGAACAGGGCCGCACCTGGGGTTGGGGTTCGTTTGAAGCGATCCTGTGTTACGGCATCGGTGTCGCTGGAATCGTCGGATTCATCCTCGCCGAAAAGGCCATGGGCGATGACGCCATCATCCCGCTGGGTTTGTTCAAGACCGGCACCTTTAGCCAGTTGACCGTGCTGGGAATCCTCGTCGGTTTCGCCATGTTCGGCGCCATGATGACCATCCCCTTGTTCCTGCAGCTGGTGTTGGGTTCAACCCCGACCGAGAGCGGTTTCCAGACCATCCCCATGGTCCTCGGCATGATGACGGCCACCGCGATTGGCGGCCAGTTCATCTCGCGCACTGGGAAATATAAGCCGCTGTTGATTGCGGGCACCGGCCTGCTCGTGGTGGCATTCGGGTGGTTGGCCCAGATCAACAAAGACAGTGATGTCGGATTCCTGATGACCGGAATGGTGATCGTGGGTCTGGGACTGGGAATGCTGATGCAGACCCTGACGATTGCCGCCCAGAACGCCGTCGAGGCGCGCAACCTCGGTGTTGCCACCAGCTCGACCACCTTCTTCCGTCAAATCGGTGGCACTTTGGGTACCGCCGTGCTGTTCTCTGTGTTGTTCAGCAAAATCCCCGAGGCACTGGCCGAGATTTTCGGGCGAACCGATGTTCGCGAATCGATGATGACAGCGATGATGGACCCTGCGGTTGCCGGCGCACCGCAGAACGCGGGAATTGTCGAACTGTTGTCGGCGGGCGCATCGAACCCCGACGCCATCGCGGGTTCGCTCGAGGGCGACACCTCGTTCCTCACCGGAGCCGACGATGTGTTCACGGCACCGTTCCTCGAAGCTTTCGCCGTGTCCGCCCAGAGCGTGTACACGGTGTCGTTAATTGTCGCCGTCGTCGCGTTCGCGATGTCGTGGTTCATCAAGGCTCAGCCCCTGCGGGAGAAGAGCGCGATGGACGAAACTCACGCCGACGCTGCGGCCGCCGCGGGACACTAGGCCATGGCCGATATCCGGATCGAGGCGGAAACCGAACGGCTCACCGCATTCGTGGGTGACGTGCGGGTCGGTTGGATGGATTTCGAGGTCGACGGTTCAACTGCTCGGCTGTACCACACCGAAGTTCCGGCGGCACAGCGCGGCACTGGCACCGGGACCCGATTGGTGCTGGCGTGCCTCGAATGGTTCCGGGACAACACGGATTACCGAATTGTGCCCTTGTGTCCGTTCATTCCCGCGGTAATGCGCCGGTTTCCCGAATACAACGAACTCCTGAGTCGCTAGGCCGCTGACCGGCTGGGCTTCTCAGCCATTGCGCCCCGTGCCGTCGCGGCCGTCAGGACGTCGGTGCCGTTGTTAGGGAACCCGGTTCAACCATTCGGTGCTCGTAAACTTTGTCGCCGCCAATTCCGTGGCCTTGGCCATCTCGTCATCTGTGATGACACCCTGCTTCAGGCCATAACGCGAACGGAACGATTCGATCATCGCGTCGACAATCGCCTCGCGGCTCAAACCCGTCTGAGCTTTCAGCGGGTCTACGCGCTTGTTCGCGCTGGCCACGCCCTTGTCGGACAACTTTTCACGGCCGATGCGCAGCACATTGGCCATCGCGTCGCCATCCATGTCATACGCCATCGTCACGTGATGCAGCACGGCACCAGAACCCAAACGCTTTTGGGCCGCACCGCCAATTTTTCCCTTGTCGCTGGCGATATCGTTCAGCGGTTTGTATTCGGCGGCGATGCCGAGTCCACGCAGGGTCTGAATCAGCCAGTCATCAAGAAACGCATACGAGTCAGCGAACGACATTCCCTGCACCAATTCGGCGGGGGCATACAACGAGTGGGTGATCCCGCTTCCCATTTCGATAAACATGGCACCGCCACCGGAAATGCGGCGGTACACGGGCACCTTGCGGGCAATCGCATTGGGCATGTCGACCTCGTTGGCGAGGCTCTGGAAACTTCCGAGAATGATGGCCGGCTCAGCCCAGTCCCAGATGCGCAGCGTGGGGCCGCGGCGACCGGCGCCCAGTTCTTCGGTGAGGACCTGATCCAGCGCGAGGTGCATCGCGGGGCTCAATGGCGGTGCGGTGACCAGCTCCCACTCGAATTCTTCAAACGAACGGGCGTGGGAAACGGCCCTGCGCACCGCAGTACCGACGGCTTCGGGGCTGAACCCCAGCATGACGACGTCATCGCTGATTGCCGCACGGACAGCGGTGGCGATTTCCTGGGCCGACGAATTGTGAGCCAAGCCATTCAGCGCGCCCTCAATGTCGGCGAGCGCCTCGTCGGGTTCGAGAAAAAAGTCGCCCGAGATATGTGCATTGCGGAAGTGCCCGCCCTCGCTGTCGAGTTCGACGACGACGAGTTTGCCGCCGGGGACCTTGTATTCGCCGCGCATTAGTGTGATTCCTTCAGAACATGTGTGTCGATCCAGCGGACGACATCGGCATAGACCTCGTCGCGGTTCGTTTCGTTGTATACCTCGTGGCGCGCGCCGTCATACATGGTGAGCTGTGCGTTCGAATATCCCGCGGCAATGTAGCGGCGCAACAGTTCAACCAGAGATTTTTCGGAACACACCGAATCGTCGGTGCCCGAAATCAGTAGCAGAGGGATATCTGTGTGTGCGGGCTTTGGCGTGCCGTACAGTCGAAGCCCGTCGGCGAGTCCAAAAAGTTTGAGAACGTCGGCCTTGAAGGTCAACGGGTCGGCGAGGAATGCGGCGGCGACGGCGGGGTCACGCGACAGCCATTCGGAACCCGTGGAGCCCAGGTGTTTGTGCTTCGCGTTGAGGTCACCCGGGTTCATCGACCAGGGAAGGCGCAGGGCCGACCCCGAGAATACTGCGGCATCGACATCGAGCGTGCCCGCATCGAGGGCCATTTGCCCCATCAGTGAACCCCAGGAGTGCCCGAGGAAAATCAGCGGCAGCCCAGGGTTATCGGCACGAATCATGCCAGTGAACTGGCCAATGGCAGCGACCGTGGCCCGCAGTCCGCCAGGGCCGAGCCGGCCGAGCTTCGCAAGGTTGCCGCCCCACTGTTCGCGACCCGTTTCGCCATGACCACGGTGGTCGTCGGCGTACACGGTGAACCCTTGGGTGGCGAGGGTGCGTGCGAGGTGGTCGTACCGCGCCGAGTGGTCACCCAGTCCGTGCGAAATCTGGATGATCGCTTTCGGTGATTCGGCGTGCCACACGGTGGTGTGAATCGTCACCCCTTCGGCATCGACAAAAGTGCGGTGCTCGGTGTGAACGTCTCTGTTTTCCATGGGGCCTCCGTAATCAGTGTAGATACACGGGGACGCATTCGGAATGTTCGGGTGCAAATAATCGCGCGTAGGATGAGGATGTGCCGACACGTTCTGGAAACGCCCCGGCCGCCCCCGCCGGACGGCCCTCGATGTTTCGTGCGATGCGTGAACCCAACTTTCGGAAATGGCTCATCGGCGCACTCGTCACCAGCATCGGGTCGTGGGCACACCGCACAGCCCAGGACTGGGTCGTTCTCACGGAACTCACCGACCACGATGCTGTGGCCGTGGGCATCAGCCTGTCGCTTCAATTCGGGCCCATCTTCATCCTCGGGCCCTTCGTGGGAACACTGGTTGACCGTTTTAACGGTCGAAAAATTTTGATATTCACCACCGCTGCCGAGGGTGTGCTGGCACTGATTCTGGGGCTCACCGTACTCACCGGAGTGGCGTCGCTGTCCCTGCTGTACGCGCTCGCCTTGGGCCTGGGAATCGTGCAATCGCTCGAGGCGCCCGCCCGCCAAACCTTCGTGGGCGAACTCGTCGGCACAAAGCTGCTGCCCAACGCCGTTGCACTGAATTCGACCATGTTCAATTCCTCGAGGCTGATCGGCCCCGCCATCGCCGGCGTGCTGATCACCACCGCAGGAACCGGATGGGTGCTCACCCTGGCGAGTGCCGGATACTTCGGCGGAATCATCGCCATGCTCTCGATGAGACAAAACCTGTTTCACCCGATGAAAAAAATCACCACCACAAAGGGCGGGTTCGCCGCCGGACTGCGATACATCGGAACACGCGGCGACCTCAAAGTGTTGCTCGTCATGGTGTTCATCGTCGGTGCGTTGGTCTTCAACTATTCGATTTTCGGGTCGACCATGGCGGTCATCGAATTCGGGCTGGGCGCACACGACTATGGGTTCATCACGTCGGCACTGGCTCTCGGCTCCATTGTCGGGTCGCTGATGGTGGCACGATCGGCCCGGCCCCGACTGACGGTCATCATCCTCGGCGCAACCGGTGTGGGCGTTGCCGCGGTTCTCAGCGCGATCGCACCCACGGTCACCGCGTTCATGTTCGTGTACCCGCTGCTGGGGTTGGCCTCGATCACGATGGTGGCCACCACCAACGCCTATCTGCAGACCACGACCTCAATCCGGCCGGCAGCCCCACCTGGAGCGCCTGGCGG
>CALBMG010000280.1 GCA_937896185.1 uncultured Microbacteriaceae bacterium
AGTCACCGCCACCGACCACACCGAGACCGTCGACTGTGCTGACAGCCTGAGCAACTGTGCGAGTGCCCTCGGCAAATGCGGGGATCTCAAATACACCCATCGGGCCGTTCCAGAACACAGTTCGCGAGCTGGCGATAAGTTCCGCGAAGTGAGCCGCCGTTTCGGGGCCGATATCGAGCCCAAGTCCCGAAGCGCCAAAGGGTGTGTCCTCGATGGAATCAACCGCACGGACAACGTGTTCTGCGTCGGAACCGAACTTGGACGCAACAACAACATCGGTGGGGATAACGATCTCGACGCCGCGAGCTGCAGCATCGGAAACATAGCGCTTAACTGTGTCAATCTGGTCCATCTCGCAAAGTGATGAACCAATCGCATATCCCTCGGCAGCCAAGAATGTGAAAAGCATTCCGCCACCCACGAGGATGCGATCCACGTTGGGAAGGAGATGCTCAATCACTCCGAGCTTGTCCGACACCTTCGAGCCACCCAGAATGACCGTGTACGGACGCTCGGGGCTCACGGTGAGGCGAGCAAGTACATCGAGTTCCGCTGCGACGAGAAGCCCCGCGGCGGAGGGCACCGCCCGAGCAGATTCGAACACACTGGCCTGCTTACGGTGAACAACACCGAAACCGTCAGAGACCATGGCGTCAACGCCCTTGGTCAACAATGCAGCAAACTCGACACGCTCGGATTCAACCTTCGACGTCTCGCGGGGATCGAATCGCAGGTTCTCAAGAACCAGGACCTCTCCTGCGGCCAGGGCTGCACGCTTCTCAGCAGCGGACTCGCCAACCGTGTCCGACGCGAATGCGACGGGCGAGCCGAGTAGCTCTCCCAGACGTTCGGCAACGGGGGCCAACGAGTAACGTGCATCGGGTGCGCCGTCCGGGCGACCGAGGTGGGATACCGCAATAACTGCGGCACCCCCCTCGATCAAACGTGCGATGGTGGGCACAGACGCACGAATGCGTCCATCATCCGTGATGACGCCGTTGTCGAGTGGGACGTTGAAGTCACACCGCAACAGAACTGTTGTGCCCGAAAGGTCTCCGAGAGTGTCGAGAGTGCGCAGAGTCATTAGAGGCGTTCTGCCACGTATTCTGTCAGGTCAACGAGACGGTTCGAGTAACCCCACTCGTTGTCGTACCACGACGAGATCTTGACCTGGTTGCCCAGGACCTTGATGAGGCCTGCGTCGAAGATCGACGAGTGAGGGTCGGTGACGATGTCCGACGAAACAATTTCGTCTTCCGTGTACAGCAGGATTCCCTTGAGTGGTCCCGATTCGGCTGCGGCCTTGAAAGCTGCCTTGATTTCCTCGACAGTAACCGCGGTCTTCGTGGTGACAGTCAGGTCGGTGATCGAACCGGTGGGGACAGGAACGCGCAGTGCATAGCCGTCGAGCTTGCCCTTGAGCTCGGGAAGGACCAGGCCGATGGCCTTTGCTGCACCGGTCGAGGTGGGGACGATGTTCAGCGCTGCTGCACGCGAACGACGCAGGTCGCTGTGGGGGCCGTCCTGCAGGTTCTGGTCTGCAGTGTAGGCGTGAACCGTGGTCATCAGACCCTGTTCGATTCCGAAGTTGTCGTTGAAGACCTTTGCGAGAGGAGCGAGGCAGTTGGTCGTGCACGATGCGTTCGAAATGATGTGGTGTGCTGCGGGGTCGTAATCGGTGTGGTTGACGCCCACAACGAAAGTTGCGTCTTCGCCCGATGCGGGAGCCGAGATGATGACCTTCTTGGCGCCAGCCTCGATGTGTGCCTTTGCTGCTGAAGCGTCGGTGAAACGGCCGGTTGACTCGATAACGATGTCAACACCTAGCTCGCCCCATGGCAAGTCTGCTGGGTTGCGCTCTGCAAGAACCTTGATGATTTGCCCGCCAACGATGATGTTCTGACCGTCAACTGAGACATCCTGTGGCAAGCGGCCGGTCACTGAGTCATACTTCAACAGGTGAGCCAGAGCCTTAGGGTCGCTTAGGTCGTTGACGGCAACGATCTCAAGCTCGGTTCCCTTTGCAAGAGCTGCACGAAGGTAGTTGCGACCGATGCGGCCGAAGCCGTTAATTCCAACACGAATTGCCACTTAGTTCTCCAAGAGGTTTGGGCGCCAAAAAAGGCGCGTGGTTTTGGGGTTATTTTTTGTTACTAGCCACGCGCCGTTGGGTGGAAAATTTCTGTCTCAGACTACCAGTTGTAAGCGCTTTTATTTCGCTACAGCGGCAAAACGTGCCTGCACGTCAGCCCAGTTAATGATGTTCCAGAATGCCTTCACGTAGTCACCCTTGACGTTCTGATAGTCGAGGTAGAAAGCGTGCTCCCACATGTCAAGCATTAGCAACGGCGAGCTGCCTGCTACTACGTTGCCCTGCTGGTCATACAGCTGCTCGATGATTAGGTTCTTGCCAACGTGATCCCAAGCCAAGAA
>CALBMG010000281.1 GCA_937896185.1 uncultured Microbacteriaceae bacterium
ATTACCACGATCAGGCGCACGCATTGAAGGGCATGCTGAAAGACGGAAGCGTGAGTTCGCGTTCGCTGTGGGAACACAGCCCCCAGCTTGCCCGTGCCGTGGCGCCCGTGTGGGCAATTTCGCCGTACGAGATTGCGTCGTTGGACCCACGCCAACGTTGGGATATTGTCGTGCTCGTCGATGCGGGTGCAATCACCGTGGCCGAGGCTGCGCCCTCGATTGCGCGTGGCACACAGGTCGTCGCGTTTGGGGACCCCATCACGGATCACCCCGTCGGTTTCACCATCACACCCGATGACGCCAGCCACCGCACGTTGGGTTCTATCTCGATTTTGTCCCGACTGGCGGATTATTTGCCCACCCATGCGCTGACGCAGTCGTACCGCACGCTGGGTAACGATCTTTCGGCGAGCATCAACCATCACCTCTATTCGGGTGGGGTGCGCAGCTGGACTCTCGCCGCTAGCGCCTTGGGTGTTGAAGGCATCGCTATCGAGAACGTCCACGGCACTCGCATGCCCGACGAGGTCACCGGTCGCGTCGAAGCACCCGATTCCGAGGTCATTGCGGTAGTCCGTCGAGTTCTGGAACACGCACGTCACCACCCCGAGCAGTCGTTGATGGTCATCAGCCCATCGCCGGTGCACGTGTCGCGAATTCATGATGCCGTATTGGCGGCAATTCCGGTGAACCGGGACCTGCAGGAATTCCTGGCAAATTCCGACCTGGAACCGTTCGTTGTCCTCACACTCGACCAGGCGTCGGCGGTGACACGCGATCGCGTAATCGTGTCGTTGGGATACGGCAAGACACCGCACGGACGCATCCTTTCAGATCTCGGACCGTTGGCTACGGCAGACGGAGAACGATTGGTCGCCGTCGCGGTCACCCGGGCACACTCGCATCTGCGCGTCATCACCAGCCTGTCACCCAGTGACCTCACAATCGATCGCATGGCACCCGGCCCCCGCATGTTGGGACGTTTTATCGACGACACTCTGGCATACACGCCACCGACTGCTGCACCCAACCCGCTGCTCGAAGATCTGGGGTCGCGGCTCGAGGCCCGCGGGGTCACGGTCTTGCCGGCCACCTCCGATATTCCGTTGGCCGCAGTGCGGGGACAGCGCACCATCGCGATTGACACGGATGATGTACTCACCGGCCTCAGTCTGCGCAGCGGGATTCGCATGAGGCCCGCCACCCTGGCGCGGTTTGGCTGGGGCTATGTCCGCGTACACACGCTGGAACTGTTCATGAACCCGGATTCGGTTGCGGATCGAATCGTGGCGATGCTCGATGAATGAGGCCCTGCAGCCGCCCAAAAAACCCCGCCGTGTGACCACGCCCCCGCCCCCGGGCAGCGACCCCAAACCCACACCGGAACCGGAACGCCACACCTTGACCGAAAATGATGACCGGTTGCGCCAGGAAAAGCCGCCCCACTATTAGGCGCGGATAACCCGCGTAGGGGTCGCCACATGCGTGGCGCTGCGATCGTGGGGTTCGACGGGGATATCAGTGCGAACCTCGTCATCAAACACCACGGCAATCACGGGAATCGACCGGTCAACTGTGGCCAGATACCGGTCGTAGTATCCCTTGCCCCAACCCAGGCGGTTGCCGCGGGTATCCGCCGCCGCCGCGGGGATCAGGATCAGGTCGGGTCGGACGGTCGCCGCTGTCAGCTCGCGGGGGATGGGCATGCCCTCGGCGTCTGCGCCGGGATCGCGCAACGACTCGACGGTCACATCGTGCCAGGTCATGGCGCCCTCGCCGTGAGATACGGGCACAATCACCGTCACCCCGGAATCCAGCATCCGTGCGACAGCGGCAGTGACAGGCGGTTCCGTGGGGAGCGGCAGAAATGCTGCGACACAAGCCGGCGAATACGTGTCAATCAGAGAACCGATTGTCTCGAGTAGGCCTGCCGACAGAGCGTCCCGTTCGGCCGGCGTCCGGGCGGACCGAGAGTGACGCACCTGTGCACGAATCGCACGTTTCGCCGTCGAGATGTCCACGCTCCTATCCTAGGCAGGCCCATGACGGTACTCTGGGGGAATGACACATCGTTTGACGAAGGCCGTGATTCCGGCTGCTGGTCTGGGCACCCGATTCCTTCCCGCCACCAAGGCGATGCCCAAGGAAATGCTGCCCGTTGTCGACAAGCCCGCCATTCAATATGTGGTGGAAGAGGCGGTCCGGGCCGGCTTGCACGACGTTCTCATGGTCACGGGTCGCAACAAGAACACCCTGGAGAACCACTTCGACCAGGTGCCCGAGCTTCAGCACATCCTCGAAATGAAGGGTGACCAGAAAAAACTGGCCGCCGTGGAGTTTTCCAACATGCTGGCCGACATGCACTATGTGCGTCAGGGCGAACCCAAGGGACTCGGACACGCCGTGCTGCGTTCGCGCCAGCACGTCGGCAAGGAACCTTTTGCCGTGCTGCTGGGTGACGACATCATCGACGAACGTGACGTGCTACTCGACACCATGATTGCGGCATCCGAAAAATTCGGCGCCACGATCATTGCGCTGATGGAAGTTCCCCGCCACATGACCGACCACTACGGCATCGCCACGGTCGAGGCAACCGAGCACGATTCCATCGTCAAGGTCACCGACCTCGTGGAAAAGCCGGACCCTGCCGAAGCCCCATCGACGTTGGCCGTCATCGGTCGTTACGTGCTGCAGCCCGAAGTGTATGACGTGCTCGAGAACACCCCTCCCGGCAAGGGTGGAGAAATTCAGCTGACCGATGCACTGCGCCACATGGCAGTCGAAGGCATCGCGGGCGGCGTCTATGGCGTAATTTTCCGCGGCCGCCGCTATGACACCGGCGACAAGCTGGACTACATCAAAGCGATCGTGCGTTTGGCGCTCGCTCGCGGCGACCTGGGTCAGGACTTGCACGAGTGGCTTGAAGACCCCGTTAATCGCGCGGTCTGATGCTCGACGTTTCAGTCGAACATAACGGGGTACGAGTTCGCACAGTTCGTCGCCGTGATGCGGTGCACCTCGACCGTGAGCTTCACGACAATCGTGCGTGGTTGGTGAAATGGGAGGCCACCCTTCCTGGAAATTCGACACCACCCCCAATTCGTGACACGTTGCGCACGCTGCGGGCGATGGCCCGTCGCAACCTTGTCGTCCCCTGCGTCATCGAATTCGAGGGTCAGGTTGTCGGCCAAATTACGGTGTCGGGACTGTCCTACGGTTCGTTGGCTTCGGGCACCGTCGGGTATTGGGTCTCCGAATCTGTTGCCGGTAAAGGCATCACACCCATCGCCGTCGCATTGCTGACCGACTGGTGTTTTGCGCACCTTGGGCTGCACCGAATGGAGGTCGCGTTGCGGCCCGAAAACAATGCCTCGTACCGGGTCGTCCAAAAATTGGGGTTCCGTTACGAGGGTCTTCGCCGCAACTTCATTCACATCGATGGTGACTGGCGTGACCATGTGGCCTTCGCCGTCACAGCCGACGAGGTGGGTTTCAGTGGGGTGCTGAACAGGTTCCTGCGCGGGCGCGCCAACGAACGGTTGGCCGAAATTCCCGAGCTCGACCGGGTCGCACTGCGCACTCCGGTGACCCGCGGCTAGGACACACCGAACTCATTCCCGTAAACCTGCCAGACGGTTGGATACCGTGTAATTTATGAACACTGGCGGACTGGGCACGACGATTACGTTCCTGCTCGTCGCCGTACTGTGGTTCTTTTACCTGGTTCCCAGCCTGCGTCGTAAACGCGAATACGAGGCGACGGAACGCAATGCCACACGTTTGGCTCAGACTTTGCGGGTGTTGTCGCAGACGGCCGAGACGCCCCAGGAGGTAGTCGCCGATCTGACGTCGCGCGAGGTTCGCGCGCGTCGACAGGAAATGCTTCGTGTGGAGCGTGAACGTGAACTGCGTGCACGATCCGAGGTCCGTGGTTACGATGTGGGCTTGGCCGGCCGCCGCCGCCGCACCAAACTGATGTCCACCATTCTGGGCCTGTTGTCCCTGGTGGCGGGAATCGTGTTCGCAGTTCTGGGAATGTGGGTTGGTGTCGCCGTGTCTGCGGTGATGTTCGGGCTCGCGGTCGCTGCACTGGTGGCGTTGAATTCCACCGCACACATCGTCAGCGCCGCACCGGTGGCCTCGAACTGGGAACAGTTCGCCGACGAAACCGGGCGTTGGACTCCACAGCGAATGCCCGCGGTGCGCACGCCGGCGGAACGTCAACCAGCGGGGGCTGGCCTCGTGATTACCCCCGAAGTAGAGGCGCAGGTTGCCGCCAAGGCGCAAGCCGAAGCCCTTTCACGTCAGGCCGCCGCCCGTGCCGAAGCCGCAGCGGCAGCCACAGTACAGCCGAGCCCCGCGCTCGTCGACGATCGTTTCACCGCGATGCGAGGCATCGAGGCATCCGCAACCACCGACACGGTGCTCGACATTTCGGCGGCACTGCGTGCACGTCGCAGCTCGTAACCAGAGGAATCCCATGCGCATTGCACTCGCCAGCGACCACGCCGGTCGTTCACTGAAACTCGAAATTGCCGCACAGCTGGTGGCAGCCGGGCACGAAATTGTCGATTTCGGCACCGACACCGACGATGCAGCTGACCTTCCCGATCATGTGTACCCCGCATCGTTGGCGGTATCCCGTGGGGAAGTCGACCGTGGAATATTTGTGGACGGCGTCGGATACGGCAGTGCCATGATCGCGAACAAGGTTCCCGGCGTTTTCGCTGCCGTCTGCCAGGACTCGTTCTGTGCCGAACTCGCGCGGTCGCATTCCGACACCAACGTGCTGTGCCTGGGCGGAAAAATTATTGGCTCCGCTATCGCCCTCGAAATTGTGCGTGTGTGGATGACCACCGACTGGCTGGGCGCGGACGAACCGAAATACGCCCGCCGGGTCCAGAAGGTCGTCGACATCGACGCCCGTCACGTATCACTCTGAAAACCCATCACACGGCGACGGGGTGCCACACCCTGCGATGCGACACCCCATGACCGTGAAAACGTGTGACCGTTAGAACCGTGAGCGGATAGCCCACAGGTCGGGGAACACAGGGTGGAACAGCGTCGACGACAAGTACCCGACACCCGATGAACCGCCGGTGCCCACCTTGCGACCGATCGTGCGTTCCACCATCTTGACGTGACGGTAACGCCACTCCTGCAGCCCCTCGTCAATGTCGACGAGCGACTCGCACAC
>CALBMG010000282.1 GCA_937896185.1 uncultured Microbacteriaceae bacterium
TGTGATCGGCGGAGACCTTCCATCGGTGCGCTCAGGCAAGGCCGCATTGCTGACGATGGCGGCCGACCAACTGTCGCTGAAGCTCACAACAGAAACTCTGCGCGGTGTGGCATCGGAAATTGAGTGGCGCAAGGTGCGCATGATGTCCCCGGCGCAGTATGCCGAAATCGTCGAGACCCGGCCCATCCCTCAGGCCATTACCGCCGACATTGCCCTGTCGCTGATGGCCGCCTACGAACGCATCAAAGATGCCCGTCGCGAGCTGGACTTCGAGGACGTGTTGCTGCTCGACCTCGGAATGATCGAGAACGAGGAACGCGTCGCAGCTCGCATTCGCGAACAGTTGAAGTTTTTTGTCGTCGACGAATATCAAGACGTCTCGCCCGTCCAACGAGCGTTGCTCGACGCGTGGCGTGGGGAGCGCGCCGACGTGTGTGTTGTGGGCGACCCCAACCAGACCATTTTTTCTTTCGCCGGCGCATCCGCCGAGCATCTGCTGAAATTTGAGCGCGAGTTTGCGGGGGCCAAGTCGGTGGTGTTGGAAAACAACTACCGTTCGACGCCCGAGATCGTGCGCGCGGCAAATCATCTGATTCCCGAGTCCCCGATTGCATTGCGGGCAGTAGGCGAACACGGCCCGGCGCCCGTCACGCGAGCTGCCCCCACTGACGCCGACGAAGCTCGAATGGTGGCCGAGGATATTCGGGCCGCAATTCAGGCGGGGGAGCAGCCACAGAACATGGCCGTGTTGTACCGAATCAACGCTCAGTCGGTTGTTATCGAGACGGCGCTCGCCGAGGCAGGTATCCCGTTCCGGGTTCGAGGGGCGCGTTTCTTTGATGAGCAGGTAGTCAAAGAAACTGTGATGCTGTTGCGTGGCGCCCAAAGTCAGGATTCCGAAGCGAACGGTGCGTTGTCATTGGATTTGGTAATTCGTGAACGATTCGGGTGGTCGTCGAAGCCTCCCGAGTCTGCACCGGACCGTCACGTGTGGACCCTGTTGAATTCACTCGTGAACATTGCGCGTGACTTGCCGGCGCAGGCAACCGTTGCGACCCTCGTCAAGGACTTGACGGAACGCGCTGAACGCGACTCGGAGCCTGCGGTTTCTGCAGTCACTCTGTCGACAATTCACGGCGCAAAGGGCCTGGAGTGGGATCGCGTCTTCATCATTGGGATGAGCGAAGGGTTACTGCCGTTGTCGTTGGCCTCGACCGAGGCCGCCGTTGCCGAAGAGCGTCGGTTGGCGTATGTCGGGGTTACCCGAGCAGGTCGTTCGTTGACAATGAGTTGGGCGCAGCAGCAGGGGCCTCAGTCGGCTCGCCGGACTCCCAGCCGCTTCCTGGCGTCGTTGTAACCGGCAGTTCGGCACACACGCACAGAGGGTGCCGTTCGACGTATCCATCTGTTCGGCGCAGTGTTGGTCCATCGATGTCGACGGTGGCGCCCCAGCGGGTTCCCATCAGTCGCAGTATTTCGCCGCCCACATGTACCCCGGCTCGAGCCGAATCGAGTGTTGAATTTCGGCCCCAAATTTGCGGGCCGATGGCGGTCCAAGCCTGATCGGCGTCCGCTCGGTGTCGTTCGATGCACGACACGCAGGCGGTCACCCCAGGAACAATGATTGGCCCGACGGTGATTGTTCTCTCGCCAAATACCACTGGCAGGTGGGGGACATCTGCTGCCATCCACCGTTGGTAATCCAATGGCGACACAGTAAACGAGCTGGTGAGTACCGCCAGATCGGGTCGCCCGCCAAAATCTTGGTCGGTATGCGCGGCGTGTGAAACATGGTGGCCCGCGGAACGCAACGTTGCGGCAATCGTTTCGGACGAGAGGGCGGGACCATCAACCACTACCGTTTGAGCGGGTGGTGGTGCGGGGGGCTGAATCGCGGATCCGAGCGCGTGCAGGATGCCGTCAAATTCCGTGCGGCCCCAGAGCCCCGCGATGGTGTCGATAGTGTCGCCTCGAATCATGGCCGAGAGTGCGTGTGCTCGTTCCCGGGAGTCGATCGTCAGTACCAGCCGAACCGGGTCAACGCCGATCTGGACTTCTGTGTGATTCCGCCACACAACGGGAACGCTGGGATGAATTCTGATGAGCACTGCAGCAGAGTGCCACAGCCGAAATTCTTGTGTGGTTATTCGTCCACACCGTCGTCGAGCATCGCCCGAAGTTCGGAATCAATGTCGTCTGTCGCCGCAGCCCCCGCACTCATTCGGGCATGGAGCGCCGCCGGATAATCGATGTCGGAATCCGTGGGAACCAGGTCGGGGTGATCCCACAGTGCGTCGCGCGCCTCGATGCCAGATGCGTCTGTGACGGCACGCCAGAGCGCGGCCGCCTCACGCAGCCGGCGTGGTCTGATTTCGAGTCCCACGAGCCCGGCCATGGCTTTTTCGGCGGGGCCACCGGCTGCACGTCGACGTCGCACCATTTCGGCGATTGCCGTGCCACCGGGCAATCGCACCGTGGCATCGGCGACGACCGTGTCGACCCAACCTTCGATCAGTGCGAGCATCGTTTCGATTCGTCCCAATGCGTGCTGTTGCTCGTCCGTGCGCGGTGGAATCAACGAACCGTTGGCCATCAGTCGTTGAATTTCGCTGGGGTTCGCGGGATCAATCCCCTCGAGTGCCTCGGCGATTCGGTCGGAATCGATGTGTATTCCGCGCGCGTAATCGGTGATTGCGGCTACCACGTGTGATTTCAGCCATTGGGCGTGTCGGAAGAGGCGAGCATGGGCGATTTCTCGTGCGGCGAGGTACAGGCGAACCTCGTCGACGCTGACGCCCAAATCCGTGGCGAATTCGGCGACGTTCTGGGGGACCAGGACCGCGCGCACATCGTGATCGTGTGACCCAGAAATGAGGGGCAAGCCGATATCTCCGCCCGACACTACCTCGCGTGCGAGTTGGCCCACCACATGACCGAGCTGAACGGAAAACAGGGTGCCGGTGACTTTGCGCATCGCAGGCAGGGCGCTCGACATGTTGGGGTCTGCGTCGTCACCGGGCTGAATGCCCATCTGACGTGTGATTGCCGTTTCCGCTGCACGAGAGATTGATTGTGCGACGGGTTCCGCGAATTGAATCCACGCGGGTAACGCGGCACGCGCCCATTCGGGTCTCGTCATCAGGGTAGGAATGGTGGACAGCGGGGGGACCGTTGTGGCTTCATCCACCCACAGTGCAGCCAGCCCCAGCGCCGCAGTCAATGCGGTGGTGTCGGCCGCCGAGGTGGCGTGTGAGCCTTCCGATGCCACAGCCGTGGCGTTGTCTCGGGCCATCTGTTCCGATATTCCGTCGCTGCCGTGCTGCATTGCATTGCGCAGCTGAGCCATCAGCGCCGAAAGGGCTGCAGGGTCTTGGGGCAACCCGGCGGCAGCAGCAAACGTGGACATATCAAAGTCGGTGCCACCCGCTAAAAATTTGCGCAACATCTCGTTGACGTCGTCGAATTCTTCTTCCGCCATGCATCAACCGTACCTGTCAGCTTCATCACCTAGGGTGGAATTCGACGAAGGGTGTTGATGTGACCGACGAACAGCACGAGCAGCGCACGCCACGGTGGGGCCGCAAAACGGTGGGTGCATCGTTTATTTTGCTCGCGGTTGTGGGTGCCGCAGCCTTGACCGCTGTCCCTGTTCCGTACGTATATGAGGCCCCTGGTCCTGTGTACGACACTCTGGGTTCCGCGGAGGGCTCGGACGGTGACCAGCACGACCTCATCACGGTCGACGGTGTCACCACGTACGACACCGAGGGCACGTTGTCCATGTTGACCGTCTCGCTTGTCGGTTCACCCGAGGGCCGACCCACGTGGTTTGACATTTTTGCCGCATGGTTGCGACCCGATTCCGCGGTTGTTCCGATGAACGTTTTTTTCCCCGAAGGGACTACGTACGAGGACACCCAGGAGTCCGCGAATTTGGAGATGGAGTCTTCCAAGCGGGAAGCTATCGCTGCCGCGTTGTCGTCTCAAGGGATCGAGTACACGTCGTACCTGCGAGTGGAGGGAACAAAATCGGATTTCCCGTCCGATGGGGTTCTCGAGGTCGGGGATGTGTTTGTCTCAATTGATGGCGAGGATGTGGGCAGCTCGTCCCGCATCAGCGAGGTTATCGCAGGCGTCGGCGAGGGCAACATCGCTCACTGTGTGCTGTTGCGTGACGGCACAGAAATCGAGGCGGATATCCCCGTGGTGTTCAACAACGACACCGACCAGGTGCCTGTCATCGGTGTGATTGTCAGCAGCCATTATGAGTTCCCGTTTGACGTTTCCATTCGCCTGGATGATGTCGGCGGTCCCAGTGCGGGGATGATGTTTGCGTTGGGTATCGTCGACAAAATCACGCCGGGATACCTCAACGGTGGGCACAATGTCGCCGGAACGGGCACGATCACTGCCGAAGGCGTGGTTGGTGGGATTGGTGGCATCGTACAAAAAATGTATGGCGCGAGGTATGCCGGTGTCGAGTATTTCCTCGCGCCCGCCTCGAACTGTGACGAGGTCGCAGGCAATGTTCCCGATGGCTTGCAGGTTTTTGCGGTTGAAGACCTGGGGGATGCGTTGTCTGTCCTGAACGCAATCGAGGCCGACAGCGACCTTTCGGTGCTGCCGGCCTGCGATTAATTTCGGGGTTTATTCTTCGGTCGCGGCGGGTTTCGCGGGAGCCGCCTTGGCCTTTGCTGCGGGTTTCTTAGCTGCCGAGGTAGAAGCCGCCTTGGGTGCTGACTTAGCCTTTGCTGCGGGTGCCTTTGTCGCGGGCGCGTCTGCCGCATCCTTCGGAGCCGCCTTGCGTGGGGCTGCCTTGGGCTTTGCGGGTGCTGCGACTGCGGGTTCCGTCGTCACTTCGGCTTCGGTCACAGGAGCGGTTGCAGGCGTGGGGCCGGCCAGGCTTGCAGCAGAGGCTGCTGGTGTTGAGGCGCTCGCGACAGCGTACTTGTTTCCCGCGTCGGCACCCTTGCTGGGGCGCAGCGTGACAACCAGCTGGAAGATGCTGTACGCCAGTCCGAAGAACAGTGCGGGAGCCATTGCCAACATCATCGCGCCGATGATGTCCCAACCCGTCATTGCCCCAGTAACGGGGCCATAGAAAATCTGGGACATTCCGAGCCCGAAACCCATCAAGCCGATAAGCATCAGGACGAGTGTTCCGGCCTGCAGCCACAGCCACTTGCCCGAGAAACCGGCATCGTGGAATCGGCGAACGGTCATGGCCAACGTGGGGACGAGGATGCCCAAGCCAAAAATGTCAGAAAGGGGACTGTTGCCCGATGACCCGGACGTCATCATCATGGTGCCGGGGAAGTACTGTGTCGGCCACAACGCCGATTCGACAATCGACAGGGCGATGAACGACAGGACGAGGAACAGGATCCAGAACCAGTATTCGGATCGGGTGGCGATGCCACGGAAGTTTCCGTAGTTACGGAAGCCGGATTTAATTGCGGCGATGAAGTCCATGGGACTCTCCTTTGTGTTGATACTTCCAGTGTGCGAGCCTTTTCTGAGAATTCGCTGTGCAACACCCTGAAATTTCCAGAAGCTTTAAAGCCGGGGGTTAGGGGCGCGTTGTGCGCAACGTGACCCGTGTCTGGAATATTCCGTACACCACTCCGATCACGAGCGTCGGCATGAATATCGAGGGGTAGATTCCGGTGAGGGCCCAGAACACGTGTAACTCTTGGACGGTAACGAATGTCAACGTGTCAGCGGGTGTGATGGCGTCCCTGAACGATTCGAACAGTACAAGGGCAATCCAGGGGACGTTGACGGCTTGGAGCCACACCCATCGTGGGGAAACTCCCGCATCGCGGAACCGGCGAACGATGATTGCGAGTGTGGGGACCAGGGTGGCCAGGTCCACCAGCTCGCTCAGGATCAGCGTGCTGCGCGGAATCAGGGTCATTTCGTTGCCGAGATTCGCGACGACGGTGTTGGGGGCGATTGCCGCTTCGGCAATCGGAACCGCAATCATGAGCGTGGTGACAAACGCTATCCACGACCAGTACTCGGCCCGAGTGGATCGTCCTCGAAAGTTGGCATAGTTACGAAAACCAGACGTGATGTGCTGAAGCAACGTCATGTGAGCCCCCTAGCGTGTGTATCTAGAGAGTGCACCCTCGCAGCAATTCTCGCAATAGCCGCGTCGGACCGGAATTAAACCGCTGACCCCTGCTCGGGTGCTTCGGGAGCCTTGACGGTGTCGGCGTACTTTACGGCGTATTTGTTGCCATCCGCTGCCGTGCGCGTTGTGCGCAGAGTGAGGACAAGCTGAAAGACAAAATATGCGAGCCCGGTGAGGGCGGCTGCGGCAAAAATTCCAATGGCCCCATATGTCAACTCCATATCCGCCTCACCGATGTCGGTTATGACGCCAGCGGTGACGGTCAGGCCCACGAGCCCCACGAAAACTACGGCAAAGGGAATGACCTGAAGCCACTGCCATTTGCCCGAGAACCCTGCGTCGTGGAATCGACGTGCCGTCACGCTCAGCGTGGGCAGCAGCAAAATGATGGATGCGATGTTGGACACCACGGTGGGTTTGTTGAGCATGCTGAGGGCGTAGTTGAGGTCGACATTACCCGTGTTCAACGCGGGGTCGAGGGCCGGTACAGTCGTTCCACCGACGGCTTGATCGATGGTCCACGTCGCAGCGGATACCAGCACGGTGAACAACACCCAGTACCAGAATTCGGACCGGGTGGCCATGCCGCGGAAGTTTCCGTAATTTCTGAAACCCGATCCAACAGATGCTGCGAAGTCCATGAATTTTCCCTTCAAGTTACTTTTTACTGTAACCCCGCGTGATGCTGTCAGCGATATTTCGCCTTCCCGGTTTGCTGCGCGGGTAGCATCGACGTAACGAAGGAGTCAGTTTTGTCTAACCCCACCGCCCCCGTCCGTCGCCGTTCGCCACTCACTGTCACCGTCGCGGTGCTGGGTGTGTTGATTGCCGCATTCTTTGGTTTTGCTTCCATCTATGTGGATGTGCTGTGGTTCCAGCAGAGCGGATTCGAAACCGTGCTGTTCACTCAATGGGGTGCAATGCTCGCCATTGGCGCCGTCGGATTTGTGGGTATGGCCGTCCCCGTGTGGTTCAGCATGTGGATTGCGTTCCGCATGCGCCCGATGACGGTGCGCCTTTCCGAGGGAGCAGAGCGCTACCGCCAGGCCATCGAGCCGCTGCGCCGCCTGCTCATGTATGTGGGACCCGCGTTATTGGGTGTGTTGGCGGCAATGGCCGCAGCAGCGAACTGGCCCACAATTTTGAGCTGGCTGCACCGCACCCCTTTTGGCACTGTCGACCCGCAGTTTGGTTTGGACGTGTCCTTCTACATCTTTGAATTGCCATTCCTGCAGTCTGTTGTGCAGTTTGTGTCCGGCGTGCTGATTATCGCGTTGGTGCTCGGTGCGGGTACATCGTTTGTGTACGGTGGCGTTCGCATCACGGGCCGCGACATCGTGATTTCGAAGACTGTTCGCGTTCAGTTGGCTGTGACGGCTTCGCTGTACCTGATCGCGCAGTCCGCCAGCCTGTGGTTGGACCAGTACCACACCTTGGTCGTGCAGGGTCAGGGCTTCCTGGCCACCGGCGCGGGCTACACCGAGGCTAATGCGGTAATTCCGGGTCACCAGATCATGGCCGGCATTGCTGCGGTGATTGCCGTGTTCTTTGTCTTCACCGCAATCACCGGAAAATGGCGTTTGCCTATCGTTGGTGTCTCAATGTTGATTGTGTCGAGCCTTCTCATTGGCGCTGGTTATCCCTGGATTGTTCAGCGATTCCAAGTCGACCCCAGCGCTCGTACCCTCGAGGCCGAGTACATCACCCGCAACATCGAGGCGACCCGTGCGGCGTTCGGCGTCGACACCGTCGAGACCGTGCCGTACGAGGCAAAGACCGACGCCACTCCAGGCGCCTTGCGCGCCGATGCAGAAACCACTGCACACATCCGCATCATCGACCCGGGCCTCGTCAGTGATGCCTTCGCTCAGCTGGAACAGTTCCGTCAGTACTACAACTTTGCTGATCACCTCGATGTTGACCGGTACACAATTGACGGCGAAAAGCAGGACACCGTTCTGGCTGTGCGTGAACTTAACCAGGCAGGCCAGTCCAGCCGAAGCTGGTACAACGACACCATCGTGTACACCCACGGTTACGGTGTGGTCGCCGCATACGGCAACAAGCGTACGGTCGACGGTCAGCCCCAGTTCCTCGAGTCGGGTATTCCCGTATCGGGCACCCTGGGCGACTACGAGCCTCGCATCTATTTCGGCGAGAACTCGCCCGAGTATTCGATCGTGGGCGGCACCAATGACAAGGGTGCGCTGGAGCTCGACTATCCGTCAGCGAACTCGGACAGCGACGCCGCGAACGCCACCTACACGTTCGCCGGCGACGGTGGACCGAAGCTCGACAACATCTTTACCCGCCTCGTCTATGCGATGCATTTCCAGTCGGAGCAGATCCTGTTGTCCGACGCAATCACGGCCGACTCGCAGATTCTGTACGAACGCAACCCCCTTGTGCGCGTCAACAAGGTTGCGCCGTACCTGACCTTGGATAGTGACCCTTACCCCGCTGTGGTCGACGGTCGTATCGTGTGGATTGTTGACGGTTACACCACGTCCGGTAACTATCCGTATTCGACCCAGGTCGACATGGAAACCGCGATTCAGGACACCTACACCGCGGGTAGTGTGATGGCGATTGGTGACGTCAACTACATTCGCAACTCGGTGAAGGCCACAGTCGACGCCTATGACGGATCGGTGACACTGTACGCGTGGGACAAGGAAGACCCGCTGTTGACCACATGGTCAAGCATTTTCCCGACCACCATCGAACCGATGTCGAAAATGAGCGACAGCTTGATCGAGCACGTTCGGTACCCCTCGGACCTTTTCAAGGTTCAGCGTGAAGTGTTGGGCAACTACCACGTCACCGACCCGGGGACCTTCTACTCGTCCGAGGACACCTGGGTGACCCCGAATGACCCGGTGTCGTCCACCGAAGACCCCAAGCATCAGCCTGCGTACTACTTGACCATGCAGATGCCGGGTTCGGATAACCCTGCTTTCTCGATTTATTCGACCTTCATTCCGAAGTCGACCGGTTCGACAACCCGAAACGTGCTCTACGGATATCTTTCGGCGAACTCGGATCCGGGCCCTGAATACGGCAAGCTCACCCTGTTGACGCTGCCGAAGCAAACCACTGTTCCGGGTCCGGGGCAGGTTCAAACCCAGTTCGACACGGACCCCGAGGTCAGCAAGGTTCTCAACTTGCTGCGCCAAGGAACATCCGAGGTTATTGCTGGTAACCTGCTGACACTTCCCGTTGGTGGCGGTTTGCTGTATGTCCAGCCCGTGTACGTGCAATCCACTGGCGAGACGTCGTACCCGTTGCTGCGCAAGATTCTGGTGGCATTCGGTGATTCAATTGCTTTCGAGGACACCCTGGATCAGGCCTTGGATTCGCTGTTTGGCGGTGACTCAGGATCCGAAACACCGGTGACTCCGGTCGACCCCGAGAACCCGACAGACCCGGGAACACTGTCTCCCGAACTGAAGGCGGCACTCGAGGATGCGCGTCAGGCGCTCGCAGATCGCGTGGCTGCATACGCGGCGAATGACCTGGTGGCCGCAGCCGCAGCCGACGTAGCACTGCAGGCCGCATTGGAGAAGGCCATCGAACTGAGCCAGTAGAGGTGTTCTGAGCCGCTCATTTCGCGTGGTAGACTTGTTCTACCGACGCGGGATGGAGCAGCTCGGTAGCTCGCCGGGCTCATAACCCGGAGGTCGTAGGTTCAAATCCTGCTCCCGCAACTGAAATCGAAAGCCCCTCTTCGCGAGGGGCTTTCGTGCATTCTGGTGGACGCATTCTTGCCGCGGTAGGCTCGGCACATGCCCACTGTCAACACCGTCGCCGCGCAGTTTGCGCCGAGCGCCGACGCGCAGTCCAACCTCGAGTTCATTTCGCGCACGGTTTCTGCACACCCTGACGCGCAGCTGTTCGTTTTTCCTGAATACTCGGCCTGGTTCCATCCCGACCCTCGATCGTGGGGAGAGGGAGCCCAGTCGGTGGACGGGGATTTCGTAGCCAGCCTTGTGGGGTTGGTGGCGGGTTCGGATCGTGTGATCGTGGCGGGGTTTATTGAAATTGCGGGTGAGCATCTCTTCAACGCTGTCGTCGCGGTGTCTTCGGCGGGCGTGCTCGCGCACTATCGCAAACTGCACCTGTATGACGCGTTCGGTCACCGCGAATCCGACTGGCTATCGGCCGGGGACGCGGCCGAAGCCCCCGCTGTATTTACCGTCGGAGGACTGGTCTGCGGTATTCAGACATGCTATGACATACGTTTCCCCGAGGTGTCACGCCGATTGATTGATGCTGGTGCCGAGGTGCTGATTGTTCCTAGCGATTGGGTTCCGGGTGAGGGAAAGTCGTTGGCGTGGAACACGTTGACGACAGCTCGCGCGATTGAGAACGTTGCCTACCTAGTGGCGGCCAACCATGTGGCGCCGTCGGGTACCGGTGAATCGCGCATTGTGTCGCCACTGGGTGCGGGAACCGAACTGGCCGCGGGCGCGACGGTTGTGTCCGCTGTGCTCGATCGTGATCAAGTTGCAGCTGCCCGTGAACGAAACCCAGCTCTGGCATTGCGCAGGTTTGGGATCATCCCTCGATAACTGGGGATAATTTCGGCAGGAATACCGCCGAGAGTCGTATGTTCCGTGCATGAGAAATTCACTGGGGCTTGCATCGGCGCTGGCGGTAATGCTGTTAACCGGATGCGCTGCGGCGCCTGAATCTGCTGTCACATCATCTGTAACGCCCGATTCAGTAAAAGAATCCGATGCGTTACCGGACGATGACAATGGCGCGCACCCGGGCGCGGATTCCACCGCACAGTCTGAGGACGAAACACGAGCCCGCGCGGCGTTCGACGCGTATGTTGTGGCCTCGGACGCGGTACTGCAGGCGGGTGGCCGCGACGTCGATGCAGTGGCGCGAGTTGTCACACAGGAATGGTTCGAGACTGAAAAATCAGGATTTGAGCGGATCCGCGATGCGGGACTGCGCCAGGTAGGCGACACCCTGATTACGGTAACCGACCTCGCCTACGTGGCACACGATTCCGGGCAGACCGAGGTGGCGCTGTATGCCTGTCAGTCCACCGAAAATCTGCGAATTGTGGACGCCCAGGGTGTGACGGTTTCGGGTCCAGCGACTACGACACTAGTAACTGTTTTCGTCCGCTTGACGGACACGACCGCGCTCGTTGACGCCATTTCACCCGCCGCGGATTCCACCTGGTGCCTGTCGCAGTGAGCCGTTCGGGCAGGGAGTGGCGTGAGAGTGCGATTGCGCTGGTCATGTCGTCGGTGATCGTGCTGTCGTCCCAGTCGGGCGCAGTGGGTGCGGAAACGTCTCTGTGCACGTTTTCGGAAATCAATTCGGGCGCGTGCGTGGTCAACGGTGTTGTCAATGCCGACCGTGTGGACCTGATCGGCAGTGGTGAGCGAGCAGGCGTGGACCCCACGGCCGGCACGGACGACGAGACCACCTCGAGCACCGGCACTGGGACGGGCACGGGTTCGGGCGACGGGCGATCCGAGTGGCAGGGGGATTGCACAATCATCGTGCACGACATT
>CALBMG010000283.1 GCA_937896185.1 uncultured Microbacteriaceae bacterium
CGGTTGCGGTGACGGGTTCGCCTGCGGAGCATCCCGAGAGTGCGAGTGCAACGGTGGCAACGAGTGCTGCGGCGATGCCGCTCAGTGATTTCTTCATGTCGCCAATCTACTACATCTTGTAGAACAAGCCGTCGAAACCTGGAAAATTAGGACAAAAGTCCCAACGCCTCATCGTGCAACAGTCCGTTGGTCGCCAGAGCCGTTCCATGCCAAGGACCGGGCCGACCCTCGATGTCGGTGAAACGACCGCCTGCCTCCTCGATGATGGGCTGCAACGCGGCCATGTCATAGGGCTGAAGGTCACATTCGGTAGCCACGTCAATCAGGCCCTCGGCCACGAGCATATACGCCCACATGTCGCCGATGGCGCGAGCACGCCACGCAGAACGAGCAAGCGAGATCGCGGCGTCACCACGTCCCGCATCCCACCAGCCGGGAAGCGAGTTGTACGACACCACAGCGTCCGCAACCGTGGCAACTTTGCTGACCGACATCCGGGTTTCGGCCTCGCCGATGCGCTGAGTGTACGCCCCATGGCCGGTTGCAGCCCACCATGACTGTCCCAGAGCGGGGGATGACACGACACCCACGCGCGGGACACCGTCGACTGCCAAGGCAATCAACGTTCCCCAGATTGGTACGCCGCGCAAGAAATTCGCGGTTCCATCAATCGGATCAATAATCCACTGTCGATGAGGGCGGCCCTCGTCGTGACTCTCGCCGGAAGCGCCAAATTCCTCGCCCAAAATTGCGTCGTGAGGGCGTGCGGCTGTGATTCCCGCGCGAATCGTCTGTTCGACCTCACGGTCCGCATCGGTGACGGGGGTGCGGTCCGGTTTCGTCGTCACCTCGAGATCGAGTGCGCGGAAACGGCGCAACGACACTAGGTCGGCTTCAGCGGCGAGTGCCCGTGCCAGGGCGAGGTCATCAACGAGGTCGTAGTTCACCATCTCAGGCTAAACCGTTTCCATCGAATCGAACAGTCGGTGAATCGAATCAAGGCGCGCGATACCGGTCTCGCCCAGCTCGCCCCGCGCAACCGCCGACACAATCGCGCAGTCGTCGGCGCGATGGTCGCAGCCTCGGGGGCATTCCTCGGCCAGTTCGGCGAGATCGGTGAACGATGCCAATACCGAATCGGGTTGCACGTGCCCGAGCCCAAACGACCGAACACCCGGGGTGTCAATCAGCCAGCCGCCGCCGGGGAAACGAAATGACACCGTTGATGATGAGGTGTGGCGGCCTCGGCCGGTGACATCGTTCACTTTGCCGGTCGCGCGGTGTGCTGTGGGGACGAGTGCATTCACCAGCGTGGATTTTCCGACACCGGAGTGACCGACGGCCACAGTGACGTGGCCGCGCAATAGTTCGCCCAACTCGTCGAGGGGTGGTTCGTCCGAGCGCGACAAGACAATGGGGATGTCTAGTGTGCGGAAGTGGCGCAGGAATTCGGTGGGATCGGCCAAGTCCGTCTTCGTAATGACCAGAATCGGCTGAATTCCCGCATCAAACGCTGCGACGAGGTATCGGTCCACGAGTCGTTCACGGGGTTCAGGGTTTGCGGCAGCCACGACGATCAGCATCCGGTCGGCGTTGGCCACGATCATGCGTTCCACCTGATCGGTGTCGTCGGCTGACCGACGCAACACGGTATCGCGGTCCTGAATGCGAACCATTCGGGCCAGAGTGCCCGGGGCGCCCGAGGTGTCACCGACGAGGTCCACCCTGTCGCCGGTCACCACGCTGGTTCGGTGCATTTCCTTGGCCCGTTTGACGACGACCTCGCGTTCCTCCGCGGTGCCCTCATCGACCAGTGCCAGGTACCGTCCGCGGTCCACGGTCATGATCAGGCCGGTGACAGCGTCATCGTGTGCGGGACGAGTTTTGGTCCGCGGGCGAGACCCTCGCTTGGGTGGCCTGACTTTTGCCGAGGACTCGTCGTAACGTTCCCACGCGTCGTGCTCGTTGCCCCACGTCATTCGGCGAGCATGCCCTGCCACATGTCCACGAATCGTGGAAGGGTTTTTGCGGTCGTTTCGACGTTCTCCACGACAATCCCGTCGATGGCGAGGCCCAACAGTGCACCCGAGGTGGCCATGCGGTGGTCGTGATAGCTGTGCCATTCGCCACCGTGCAGCGGGGCAGGGGTGACGCGGATGCCGTCGGGAAGTTCCTCGGCTTTGCCGCCGAGTTTGTTTATTTCGGTGACCAGTGCTGCCAGTCGGTCGTTGTCACC
>CALBMG010000284.1 GCA_937896185.1 uncultured Microbacteriaceae bacterium
CCACGACGGGTCCTTCGAGGCGCACCAGAAGCTCACGCCACTGCAAACCTTTGCGCCCACGACGGTGATAGCTGGGGTGAATCAGGTTTTGGCTGCCCGTGTAGGCGACCCGCGAGTCGACGACCATGATTTTGCGGTGATTGCGCAAGTCGGGTCGTTGGTATCGACCGGCCCAGGGTCGAACCGGTAACGATGCGGCGACGTGTGCTCCGGTGGCGCGAATCCGGGCGATGCTCTGCCGGTAGTGGGGGATTCTGGCGCTGGCAAGGTGGTCGTAAAGGAATCGAACGGTCACGCCGCGCGCGACGGCACGTGCCACTTCGTCCACGAATTCGCTGGTGTCATCGTCGACACTGACAATGTAAAACTCGATGTGCAGGGTGTGTTCCGCACTGCGCACCGCGCGGGTCAGTTCGGCGAGGGATTCGGTGTAATCGGTGAGGAACTCGACTCGGTTTCCCGCGGTCAGGGGCATGGACCCCAGTTCGCGGTTGAGCCTAATCACCCCCATATATCGCTGTGGAGTCACCAGCTCATCAGCGCCACCGGCCACCTCACGGATGTAGCGGTTGATGTCGGCCTGTTTCGTGCGGCGTGATCGCGGCAGTCGGTTGGACCCCAACAGCAGGAACAACAGGAAGCCCAGGTAGGGCACAAAGAAAATCAGCAACAACCAGGCGAGAGCGGTTTGGGGCCTGCGGTTGCGGGGCACCCACACCAGCGACACGACACGGATCACGAAGTCACCGACGAGCAGCGCCCAGAAGGCGTACGCCGTAACCGTGTCGGGAAGCATGGTCGTTAGCGGAAGTTCAGGAACTGCAGGTCCACGTCGAGGTCTTTGCCCTTGAGCAACGAGATGACGGATTGCAGGTCGTCGCGGCTCTTCGAGGTCACGCGCAGTTCTTCACCCTGGATCTGCGATTTGACCGACTTGGGGCCTTCTTCGCGAATGATCTTTGAGATGGCTTTCGCGTTCTCGCTCGAGATACCGTTCTTGACCTTCGCCTCTATGCGGTATTCCTTTCCCGATGGGAAGGGCTTGCCGCAGTCCAGGGACTTCAGCGAGATGCCGCGCTTGATCAGCTTGGATTCGAGGACGTCGAGCACAGCCTTGACGCGCTCTTCGCTGCTCGCCGCCATGTTGAGCGTCGTGCCTTTCTTTTCGATTTGGGCGCCGACGCCCTTGAAATCGAATCGAGTCGCGAGCTCGCGCTCGGTCTGGTTTACCGCGTTGTCGAGCTCCATAGGGTCGACCTTGCTCACAATGTCAAAAGATGAATCAGCCATGCCGCCATGGTAGCAAGTGCCGGCTCGGGCTGGGCGGCGGCGTCAGGCGCGGGGGCGGGCGGTGCTGCCGCGGGTGACGAGTTTCACCGGCATATCGGTGTTCGATGCGGCCGGGCTGGTTCTGTGCGGCATGATTTCGTCGAGCAGAATTGTGGCGGCCAGTTCGCCCTGGTGTCGCACGAACTGGTCGACGGTGGTGAGGTTAAAGAATTCGGCGAGATCGTGGCCGTCAATTCCGATCACGGAAATGTCGTCGGGGACGCGCAGCCCAGCATCCTTGATGGCGAGAATCGCGCCGATGGCCATCTCGTCCGACGAGGCAACGATTCCGGTGGGACGGTTGTCGGATGCTGCGAGCATTGCGGCGGTTTCGGCATATCCGCCAGGAATCGTGAAGTCCGCGGTCAGGTCCCATGCGGGATTCGGTTCAATCCCGGCGCCGGCGAGCGCCTCGAGGAAGGCCAGGTGACGGGTCGATGCCACGTGGAAGTCGGTTTCGAACTGTTCGACACCACCCAGCGAGGCAATCGAGCGGTGGCCCAGGTCCAGCAGGTGTTGGGTGGCGATGCGAGCGACCTCGGTCTCGTTGATCGAGATGGTGCGCACTCCGGGGATTTCGCCGCCGACACCGATGAGGGGTTTGTCGACGGAGTGGATTTTGCGAACTTCCTCGGGCGTCAAGGCCAGTTCGATGGCGATCACGGCGTCGACGCGCCCGCGCAGCAGGAATTCGTCGAAAATAATTTTGCGCTGGTTGGCTTCGCCAGCAAGGTTGTACAGGGTGGTGTCGTACCCGTGTGCGGTGAGTACTTGCTGTGCGCCTTCGATGACTTCGCTGAAGAACCAGCGGCTGAGGAATGGGGTGACGATTCCCACGTTGCGCATGCGTCCGCTGGACAACGACGAGGCACTGGCCGATACGACGTACCCCAGCTCGTCGGCGACGCGTTGGACCAGTTCTTTGGTGCGGGGGGCCACAATTCCACGGCCGCTGAGGGCGCGGGAAACGGTTGCTGTGGAGACTCCGGCGGCACGGGCGACGTCAGCGATGTCAGCCACCGAGCCACCTCCAAAATCGGCGGTGCAAAGACCGCGTTTTCTTATTGTATTATTATGAACTGAACATCGACTGGAAATGTCGATGTACACCATCTGGTGGATTACCCAAGCGGCCAAAGGGATCTGACTGTAACTCAGCTGGCGTAGCCTTCGGGGGTTCGAATCCCTCATCCACCACTCATGAAAGCCCCGGTTACCCCGGGGCTTTCTTTGTGGGGCAGAATCGACACGTGCACAACATCGCCGAACTCCAGTCCATTGCCCTCACCGTCGCACGAGAAGCCGCCGCCCTCGTCGCCGAACGACGCCGGGGCTCGGTGGCTGTGGCCGACCGCAAATCGTCCAGCGTCGACATTGTCACCGCAGTGGACCGCGAGTCCGAATCCTTTATTCGTGCGCGCCTCGCCGAGCTTCGACCGGGCGACGGTTTCTTTGGTGAAGAAGGCAATCGTGAATCGGGCAGCACGGGTCTGACGTGGATCGTCGACCCGATCGACGGCACCGTGAATTTTGTGTATGGGATCCCCGCCTATGCGATCAGCATCGCCGTCGTCGAGGGCGCGGCTACGCCCGAGGAATGGACGGCACTCGCCGCCGTTGTCATCAATGTCGCCAACGGTGAAGAGTACGTAGCATCGCTGGGTGCCGGTGCGACACTCAACGGCGACGCACTGCAGGTGGTGCCGGCCCCCACTCTCGCCGAGGCGTTACTGGCTACTGGGTTCGCCTATGACAGCGAACGCCGCTCACAGCAGGGCGAGGTCATCGGTCGCTTGATTGGCCAGGTTCGCGACATCCGTCGCATTGGTGCGGCGTCGCTCGACCTGTGCAATGTCGCGGCAAACCGGGTGAACATCTATTTTGAGCGCGGGCTCATGCCCTGGGATCACGCTGCCGGCGTGCTGATTGCCCAAGAAGCCGGTGCCACCGTTCGAGGCCTCAATGGGGCCGCGGCCAGCGCCAACTGGTGCCTCGCCGCGCACCCTCAGACGATCGACGAATTTGAGGCTCGTGCCCTCGAGGCGGGCGCCAACTTCACCCTCCGCTAGCCTTCTGGCCGGCTCTCGCCTACAATTACGGGAGCAACGGTGGTAGGGCCGGGAGGATTTCGCGTGAACTCATCTGAGGGACTGTCGACAGACGACGACCTCGTTGACCGCGCCACGAAGCCTCGCAGCCGCCGGGCTTTGCGCACCTCGTCGTCGTTCGAACCGGGCAACGAGCACGCGCCCGAGATGCCACCGCGCATCGCCCCGCGGGTGGCACCGAACACCGAGCATCGGGTTCGTGCGACGTTGGCCCGTCAAATTTCGCGCACCACACGACCTCTCGCTCAGTGGGGCAGCTCGGTTGCCCGTGCGGGTGCAGCGGTTGTTGCCGCGCTGTTCGTGATCGGCTTGACCGTCCCCGCGAACGCCTTCCTGTCGCCCCAAACGATGTTGTTTGCCGAGTCCAGCACCGACGAAGGTCAGTCCGTCATCACCGCCGAGGGCGAGGTGGCCGAGGTCATTCGCACCGGCGACTATTCGGTGCTGTCGTTCGGTGAAATGTTGACGTTGAAATACGGCAGCTTGAATTTTGAGTACAGCACAGATTGGGTGGGTCCCGTGCGGTGGCCGTTCCCCGTTCCTGTCCCCATCAGTTCGGGTTTCGGTGCGCGAACTGCGCCGTGCTTCGTCTGTTCGACCGACCACAAGGGTCTCGACTTCACGCCGGGCGAGGGCACCCCTATCTTTGCGGTGGCTGATGGCGTTGTCGCGGAATCGCACGTCGACCAGTGGGGCTTCGGTACCTGGGTGCGGATCACACACAACATCAATGGCGCGACTGTCGACACCGTGTATGCGCACATGCAACGCGGTTCCACCACGCTCGAGGTGGGTGACGTGGTGAAGGTCTCCGACTTGGTGGGCACCGTGGGTAACACGGGAACGTCGACGGGTGCGCACCTGCACCTTGAAGTGCACGTCGATGGTGTGGCGGTGGACCCGTTCATTTGGTTGGGCGAGAACACCAAAAAATCGAAGAACTAGTTTTTCCCGGTTCGATTTCGCACATGGCACACATAGTGTTAGTCTTCTCTGGTGCCATTGCACGCCCCGATAGCTCAGTGGTAGAGCACTTCCATGGTAAGGAAGGGGTCGTCAGTTCAATCCTGACTCGGGGCTCGACCTTATAAGGTTGCGGCGGGGTAGCTCAGGTGGTTAGAGCACACGGCTCATAATCGTGGTGTCGCGGGTTCGAGTCCCGCCCTCGCTACCAATAAGTCTTACTTGGCGTTCTTCTTGAGCCACTGGAACGGGTCCACCTGGACTCCGTCGACGTGGATCTCAAGGTGCAAGTGCGCACCGGTCGACGTTCCCGTGTTGCCCACTCGACCGACGTAGTCGCCGACCTTCACAACATCGCCCTTCTTCAGATCGACCGAGTCACG
>CALBMG010000285.1 GCA_937896185.1 uncultured Microbacteriaceae bacterium
CGTCGGTCGATCCGACGAGTCGGACGGTAGACGTCGACGCGTTCTGTTCGTGGTCGGCGTGCAGGATGAGCAGTCGGTCGAGCGCCTTCGCAAGAAGCGGGTTGGGCTCGTACTCCTCGGCCATCAGGCCGAAGTTGAGTCGCAGGAAGTTGTCGACAAACGACAGCGAGTTGTCGGGGTACAGGAAGGCCTGGCCGATCGACTTTTTGTGCGCGTACGCAGCAATCACGGGAAGTTTTGCCAGCAAACGAATGGTGGTCAGTTCGACCTGCTCGGGGTCGTGCACATTCAACGAGTCCGAATAGTAGGTCGACAGTGCACCCACGGCGCTTGACAACACACTCATCGGGTGAGCGTTGTGAGGCAAAGCATCAAAGAAACGCTTCAGGTCTTCGTGCAAAAGAGTGTGGTGACGGATCTTGTCGTCAAATGCCGACAGTTCGGCCGGGGTCGGCAGTTCGCCGTAAATCAGCAGGTAGGCAACCTCGATAAACGTGGAGTTCTTGGCCACATCCTCAATCGAGTAACCACGGTAACGCAGGATGCCCTGATCGCCATCGATGAACGTGATGTTCGACGTCGTCGACGCGGTGTTCACAAAACCTCGGTCCAGTGCGGTCAAACCGGTCTGACGCGTCAACGTCGAGATATCGATTGCCGACGCCCCATCCGTCGCGGGGACAATGGGGAATTCCGCAACGCCGCCGGGGTGGTGCAGCTTCGCGGTGGGGGGCGTGTCGTTAGTCACGTGCGCTCCTCGGTGGTGTGAATAAAAGGCGTGGACGGGTGGCATCCACTCCCTAGCCTATTGGACGGAAGTGGATGCTGCATCCGCTAATCTGCGGGCCGCTGCGGCGATGCGTTCATCGGTGGCGGTGAGTGCGATGCGCACGTGGCGCGCACACGCTTCGCCATAGAAAACTCCAGGTGCCGCGAGGATGCCCAGGCCCGCGAGCCAGTCGATTGTGTCAAGCGCGGGTTCGCCCTTCGTGACCCACAAGTACAGGCCCGCCTCGGAATAATCCACGGTGAAACCTGCCGCAATGAGCGCGGGCAGCAGCACCTCACGCCGTGAGCGGTACAAGGCTTTTTGCGCCTCGACATGGCCGTCGTCGTTCAACGCAGCCACCATGGCGGCTTGCACGGGGGCGGGAACAATCAGGCCGAGGTGCTTGCGGACCTCGAGAATTCCCGCAATCAACTGCGGGTCCCCCGCGAGGAACGCTGCACGGTAACCGGCAAGGTTGGACTGCTTCGACAGTGAATAGGCGCTGAGCACGCCGGTCAGGTCGGCGCCGACCACACGATCATCGAGAATCGAGGGGGCTTCGGAATCCGTCCACACCAGCTGTGCGTAGCATTCGTCGTTAATGATCACGGCACCGAGTTCGCGGGCGCGGGCAACTGCGCGACGCAGAAATTCCACAGAATCGAGACGGCCCGAGGGGTTGGCAGGCGAATTCAGCCACACCAGCTTTGTGGCTGCCGGCCATTCATCGGGGTCATCCGAGGGGAACGGCGTAGCCCCCACGACCCGAGCGCCGATGTCGTAGGTCGGATATGCCACGGTCGGGTGAACCACGACGTCACCGGGGCGCAGGCCCAGCAACGTCGGCATCAACCCGACAAGTTCCTTGGACCCGACGGTGGGAATCGCGCCAGCAGGAGTTAGCCCTGACGCGTTCCTGCGCCGGGCATACCACGCCACGATGGCGTCCCGCAGTGCGGGTGTGCCGTTGGTTGTCGGGTACGCGTGAGCGTCTGTGGATTCCGACAAAATTCGCGCAATGACCTCGGGCGTGGGGTCGACAGGCGATCCCACGGAAAGGTCGACGAGCCCGTCACTGTGCTGCGATGCACGTTCCTTCGCCGGAATCAGTGCGTTCCAGGGAAAGTCGGGCAACTGCAGCATTATTCTCCCTGAGGAGCCAGAGCGGTGATGACCTCGTGGTCGTGGTGGATGACACCGACCTTGGCAGCCCCACCGGGCGAGCCAACCTCGCGGAAAAATTCCACGTTTGCACGGTAGTAGTCGCTCCACTGTGTGGGCAGGTCATCCTCGTAATAAATGGCTTCGACCGGGCATACCGGCTCGCAGGCTCCGCAGTCCACGCACTCGTCCGGGTGGATGTACAGCATGCGGTCACCCTCATAAATGCAGTCCACGGGGCATTCGTCGATGCACGCACGGTCCTTAACGTCTACACACGGCAAAGCGATGACGTAGGTCATGAGGGTCCTCCTGGCTAATTCGTTTTCAGTTTACTGCCGTACACGAAACGAAACGTTCGGCCACAGCACGACCAAGGAACAGATGATGGCACTGCCGTACACCCAGAACATGGCGGCATCGTTTGCGGGAATCAGCACGCTCCCACCGGGCGAACGTTGCGCCAGCAGGAAAACCCCTCCCAGCACTCCGATTGCTCCAGCGGATGCAGGCCACCGGGAGTCGTTCGAGAGTCGCAGCCCGGTTACATAGAGACCCACGATCGCGACTCCCCCAACTACCAGCCAGGGAAACCACACCTGATGTACGACCGTGACGATGATTGCCAGAACGATGCCGCCCAGCAATGCACCTATAACGGTTCCCCAGTGTTTAGGCATCGAGGCGGGTCATCCAGCCGTGCACGTCGGGACGACGGCCGTACTGAATATCGGTGAGTTCTTCGCGCAACGACATGGTCAGTTCGCCTGCGGGGGCGTTGATGTCGCCGATGGTGAAGTCCTGAGCCTTGAGTTGGCCGATAGGGGTGATAACTGCTGCGGTGCCGCACGCGAAAGCTTCGACGATATCGCCGTTCTCGTAACCTGTTCGCCACTCTTCGATGGTGACGGGGCGACGTTCGACAGTCAGCCCTCGGTCTTCAGCCAAACGCAGCACCGAGTCGCGGGTGATGCCGGGCAGGATCGAATCCGACAGGGGTGTCACGAGCGTGCCGTCCTTATAGACGAGCACCACGTTCATGCCACCGAGTTCTTCGATGTACTTGCCCTCGACCGAGTCAAGGAACAAGACTTGCTGGCACCCCTGGGCATAGGCCTCGTTCTGTGCAATCAGCGATGCGGCATAGTTGCCGCCGGTCTTTGCGGCACCGGTGCCGCCCTTGCCCGCGCGCGAGAAGTGTTCGGACAACCAGATGCTGACGGGGGCAACACCACCATGGAAGTAGGCTCCCGCGGGGCTCGCGATCACGTAATACGCGACCTTCTTTGCGGGACGAACACCCAGGAACGCTTCTTTCGCGAACATGAAGGGGCGAATGTAGAGGCTGGTCTCGGGTGCCGAAGGGACCCAGTCGCCGTCTACGGCCACGAGTTCCTTGATGCTCTGCAAGAAGTGGGCGACGGGAAGTTCAGGCAACGCCATGCGGGCCGCAGAGGCCTGCAGGCGGCGACCGTTGGCGTCGGGGCGGAAGGTGTGCAGACTGCCGTCAGCATGACGGTACACCTTCAACCCCTCAAAGATTTCCTGACCGTAGTGCAACACCGAGGCGGCGGGGTCCAGTTCGATCGGGCCGTACGGCTGCACGCGAGGACGGTGCCAGCCGCCCTGTTCGCTCCAGCAAATGTCGACCATGTGGTCGGTGAAGTGGTCACCGAAGCCGGGGTTTGCCAGGATTGCGGCGCGCTCGGAATCCGATTTTGCCTGAAGATTGCGGCGCACGAGGAACTGAAGTGAATCGGTCATGGCTCAACACTACCAACCGTTTCGGGCAATTTTCGGCCCGATTTTTGAGCGGTTAGCCCAGTCGTGAGGCAATCGCGTCGCCGACCTGGGTGGTCGAACGAGCGGTGTTGCCACGGGTCGACAGGTCAGCGGTGACAGCGTCGTGAATTCGAGCCGCAACAGCCGGGAAACCGTTGTGTTCCAGCAGCAGCGCAGCGGACAAAATCGCCGCTGTGGGGTCGGCTTTCTGCTGTCCCGCAATGTCGGGTGCGCTGCCGTGAACCGGCTCAAACATCGAGGGGAACGTGCGATCGGGGTTGATGTTTCCACTCGCGGCCAAACCAATACCGCCACCGATAGCGCCGGCGAGGTCGGTGAGGATGTCACCGAACAGGTTGTCCGTGACAATGACGTCGAAACGGCTGGGGTTCGTGACCATGAAAATGGTTGCCGCATCAATGTGCAGGTAATCCACGGTGACGTCCGGGTATTCCAACGCGACGGCGTCGGTGATGCGCTGCCACAAACCTCCCGCGTGTACCAAAACATTGGTTTTGTGCACGAGGGTCAGACGTTTGCTGCGGGTGCGGGCTGACTCGAATGCGAAACGCACGACGCGTTCCACACCGTGTGCGGTGTTGACCGACGTCTCGTTGGCAATCTCGTGCACCGTACCCTTGCGGATCACACCGCCATTGCCCACATAGGGCCCCTCGGTGCCCTCGCGGACGATAACAAAATCAATCTGGCCGGGAGCGGCCAGCGGGCTGGTCACACCGGGAAACAGTGCCGTGGGTCGGAAGTTCACATAGTGGTCAAACGCGAAACGGAGCTTCAGCAGCAAACCGCGCTCGATGATGCCGCCGGAAAGGCGCGCATCGCGGGGGTCGCCACCCACAGCACCGAACAGAATTGCCTCGTGGGCGGCCAGGGACTCCATCGTGGACTCGTTGAGGATCTCGCCGGTCTCGAGATAATGTGCAGCACCCAGCGTGTACTCAGTGGTTCGCACGTCCGCTTCGGCACCCACGGCGGCACGCAGCACCTTGACGGCTTCTGCAGTGACCTCGGGACCAATACCGTCACCGGCAATAACGGCAATATCAAGT
>CALBMG010000286.1 GCA_937896185.1 uncultured Microbacteriaceae bacterium
ATGATTCACCACAACCTGTTCTTCATCAAAGATTGGGACAGCAACTTCGGACAGATTTTCACCGAACACCCCAGCATGCCGGACCCCGCCTCGTTCTATGTCTGCATGCCTTCGGTCACCGACGACTCCGTCGCACCCGCCGGTGACACCAATATTTTTGTGCTCGTCCCTTGCCCCGCCGACCCCGGTATGGGCCGAGGCGGAATGGACGGTGCCGGTGACCCCGCAATCGAAGCGGTTGCCGAACGCACCATCGACGCAATCGCCGAATGGGCCAACATCCCCGATTTCCGCGAACGCATCACCGTGCGCCGCACGGTGGGCCCCGGCGACTTCCAGGCCGACCTGAACGCATGGATGGGCAGCGCCTTGGGCCCCGCACACACCCTGATGCAGTCGGCCATGTTCCGTGCGCGAAATGTCAGCAGCAAGGTCGACGGGTTGTATTACGTGGGATCCAGCACCATCCCGGGAATCGGCCTGCCCATGTGTCTGATCAGCGCCGAAGTCCTGCTCAAGCGCCTGCGCGGTGACGTCACCCCCACCCCAATGCCCGAGCCTCTGACGCCGACTGTGGCAGGCTAACCATGCCGGGGCTCTACCTGGGTGCAATTGTGTTCTCGTTGTTCGGCACTCTCACGTTGGACCGACGCTTCCGTTTGTTCTTCTGGAATCAACCCGCCCGTGCGGCCGTCGTACTTGTCGCCTTGGTCGCCATGTTCCTCGTGTGGGATTCCGTGGGCATCACCGAAGGGGTTTTCTTTAAAGGCGACAGTCCGCTGCTGACCGGTGTGATGCTCGCCCCCGAGTTGCCGCTCGAAGAATTGTTCTTCCTCGTCCTCATGGTCCACTCGGTCGCCGTCACGTGGGGGCTCGTCAAATTCCGGGGGTCGCACTCGTGACCTACACGCTCATCAACGCACCCTTCCTGGTCGCATCGGCTTTCATCGCCGGGCTCGCCGTGTTCCTTCGGGTGTTTCCCAGCGGGCGGATCATGTGGCCCACCCTGGGAATCTCGGTGGCGCTCACCGCAGTATTCGACAACGTCATCGTCGGAC
>CALBMG010000287.1 GCA_937896185.1 uncultured Microbacteriaceae bacterium
TGCACACGCCGATGATTTTGCTCGTGGGGTACGCCAGCAATTCTTTGCGAGTCAGGTACTGCGTGCCCTTGCCCGCGTGGATTGCCAGATTTCCCCGGTAATGACATTCCCAAGTTCGATTTTCGAATCGCTTCTCACCTTCCACGATCAGTGACGCGAACGGCTGAGAAATTGTTAGAGCTTTCATGGCTGGTCCTTTTCGTTCATGAACATGGTTATTTACTCTTCGACAAACACTCCACATGGCTTTCCGTCAATTGTGAATAGGGTCAATAGATCGGCGGCCCCATACATCCACCTACCATTGATAAATATGTCCCCATCAATATCACATCCTGTGACGCTGTACGCTCCTCCGTCGTTTTTATGGACGGTCCTACCAACGATTTGCATAGCCTCTTCTGTCGTGTACGGCCTGTACTGCGGTTCTTTTGTTTTTAGCGAGATCCGATATTTGCTGGCACAGTCGTGGAAATCCGGTTCCTTTTGTGCAATCCATCTATTGTTAGGCGATAGCCATTCAATCGATTCGCCGTCTGTGTACGCCTTGATAATCGGCAACAGCCCCTTAAACCTTTCTCTGCGGTCCATTCTGCTTCCCCTTGTCTTAATGACCTCAGTTATTTAGTCGATCTGTAATTCAAAGTCCGCCAACTCGAACAATGGTTTGACCAAATCCCAACACTCGCACGCGACGGTCCAGATTGGGACAACCCGAAGCAAATGCTGAGAATCTGCGTCCAGTTGGGACCACCACTCAGACAACGCCTGCATTGCTGACTCCGACCTGAACCAACCGTAATTGCCAATGCACCGACCGGACGGAATATGGATAGGAATCCAACTCGTCTCTGTCGTTCCAGTGTTGTGAATCAGTCTTCGGTCTGGGTAGATCGCCACTGGCGTGTCCATGAATTGGACAGCCTCAGGTGCGTCCTCCCTGTAGGTTTCACCTGGCCCAGCCTCTCTGCAAATTTGAATCATGATTTGATAACTTCCCTCATTTAGTAGTAAACAAACCCTTCGCCGTAGCACTGGTCACAGAACACATCGCCGGAATTGTCGCACTCCTCACAACCTACACCGTTGCAATCACTGCAGGTAATTTCTCCTGTGCCACTGCAGCGGCAGCATTCTTCGTATTGGTCGTCATCCTTGGGATCGCTCATTGTGTTCACCTTTTTCGTGATGCCACGAAATTGATCACGTGACATGGGTTATTTACTAATGGTTGATGTTCCCGAAATCTGTTTCGGGAACATGTCTACCAGCCACCGAAATCAAGTGCTCGTGTCGACCTCGACCAACTCACATTCTAGTTCGTCCTGATCGTTATCATCTGTGAACACTACCCTGATTTTGGACATCTTCCATCGCTTACCATCAGGGGTAACTAACGTAGTTGTTACCGTTTCCCATCCCCCCGCCCTACCGTCAATTCGGTCTACAACTTCTTTGAACGTATCAAACATGCCTTCAAACTCCTTGGAATTGCTTTGATCTTC
>CALBMG010000288.1 GCA_937896185.1 uncultured Microbacteriaceae bacterium
GCCCACCGGCGCTTACACCCCGTTCACCCCGCATCGGCGAAAAGGTCATCTATGCACTGCTGCGCAGTGCATCGCTGTTGACGGTGCTGATTACCGCAGGAATTCTCGTCGCGTTGGCGATTCCCGCCGCAGAATTCTTTGCCCAAGTGCCCGTAACCGACTTCTTGTTCGGCACTCGCTGGGCCCCACAATTTGCTGACGCCAGCTTCGGCGTGATCCCCCTGGTTTCCGCCACCCTCTGGACTACGGTGATTGCGCTGGCGGTCGCCGTGCCGTTCGGTTTAGGCGCCGCCGTGTTCCTGTCGGAATACGCTCACCCCAAGCTTCGCTCGGTGCTGAAGCCGATCCTTGAAGTTCTCGCCGGCATTCCCACCGTCGTCTACGGGTATTTCGCCTTGACGTTTGTGCAAACCACCGTGTTTCGCGAGTGGATGCAACTGCCCACCGAGGCGTTCAGTGTGCTCGCTGCCGGACTCGTCATGGGTGTCATGATCGTTCCCACGATCGCATCGATTTCAGAAGACGCCATGAGTGCGGTACCCCAGAGCATGCGTCAAGGCTCGGCGGCACTGGGCGCGAACCGCATGCAAACGACCGTCCGGGTCGTTTTCCCCGCCGCATTGTCCGGCATCATCGCCGCCGTCGTGCTGGGAATTTCGCGTGCCGTTGGCGAGACCATGATTGTGGCCATCGCCGCCGGTCAGCAAGCGCGAATTGTCGAGAACCCGCTCGAACTCGGTCAAACCATGACCGGATTCATCGCCAACGCAGCACTCGGCGACGCCCGCGTCGGTTCACTCGAATACGACACCCTGTATGCGGTCGGCCTTCTGCTGTTCACACTGACCCTCATCATCAACTTCATCTCGATTGCAATCGTCCGACGATTCCGAGAGGCCTACTGATGTCCGTATTTGCCCCCATTGGTCGTCACGTCGGCGAAGGAACCATCCGCGGCCGTGCCCGCGGCGGCGACAGCAGCGCCAGCAGCATCCTTTTCCTTGGCGTGCTCTGGCTCAGCTTGTTCCTCGCGTTTGCATTCCTCGTCACACTGATTGTGACCACCGTGATCGAGGGTTCGCCCCGACTCAACGCCCTGCTGTTGACAGAATTCCCCGCTTCGCGGCCCGAAGAGGCGGGCGCGCGTCCCGCAATTCTCGGTTCGATGATGGTCATCGGCTTCACCGCTCTGCTGACACTTCCCCTCGGCATCGCCGCGGGAGTTCACCTCGAAGAGTTCTCGGACCGCAACCACTGGTGGAACCGCATCGTCGAGCTGAACGTGCAAAACCTTGCCGCAGTTCCGTCGATTGTGTACGGCCTCCTGACGTTGGGCGCTCTCAGCGCAATTGGCGTGAAGGACAAGAACATTGTTATCGCGGGTGCTACGGCGCTGAGTCTGCTGATTTTGCCTGTCATCATCATCGTGACGCGCGAGGCCCTGCGCGGTGTACCCATCGAAATTCGTCAAGGCTCGCTTGCGCTCGGAGCCACCTCGCTGCAGACACTGTTCCGCCAGACACTGCCCTCGGCAGTTCCCGGCATTGCCACGGGCTCGATTCTCGCGCTGTCGCGCGCGCTGGGTGAGGCCGCACCGCTCTTGATTCTGGGTGCACTCGTGTTTGTGTCATTCGACCCGAACGGCCTGCTCTCGGGTTACACCACACTGCCCATCCAAATCTTCAACTGGACCGGCCGTCCCCAAGAAGAATTCCATGTGCTCGCGGCCGCAGCGTCAATCCTGTTGTTGATTCTGCTGCTCGCAATGAACGCCATAGCCATCGTCATCCGTAACCGTTACCAGAAGCGCTGGTAGGAAGAACATCATGTCGAACACAAACCCCACCGAACACCGTCTCAGCGACGAGGGATCCGCTGTGAAAATCACTCCCGCCGCAGGGGCAGCGAGCTCCAGCATCGTCGACCCGGTGCTCGAATGTGACAACGTCGACGTTTTCTACGGTAACTTCCGCGCCGTAACCGATGTGTCGATGGATTTCGGCATCAACGAAATCACGGCACTGATTGGTCCCTCGGGCTGCGGCAAGTCGACCCTGCTGCGTTCGTTGAACCGTATGAACGACCTCGTGGACGGCGCCCGCGTCACCGGACGCATTTCGTTCCAGGGCGAAGACATTTACGGCCCCGACGTGGACGCCATCGAGGTTCGCCGCCGCATCGGGATGGTGTTCCAGAAGCCGAACCCGTTCCCCAAGTCGATCTACGACAACATCGCGTACGGCCCCCGGGTCATCGGCATGAAACCCAGCAACTTGGACGACCTTGTCGAGGAAGCACTCACCAAGGCCGCACTGTGGGACGAAGTCAAGGACAAACTCAAGCAGAGCGCCTTCGGCCTGTCGGGTGGTCAGCAGCAGCGTCTGTGCATCGCCCGCACCATCGCCGTCAAGCCCGATATCATCCTGATGGACGAGCCCTGCTCGGCCCTGGACCCGATTGCGACCATGCGCATCGAAGACCTGATGGTGGAGCTGAAAAAGGATTACACCATCGTCATCGTGACCCACAACATGCAGCAGGCTGCTCGTGTGGCCGACCGCACTGCGTTCTTTACCGCGCTCGCCGACGACACCACGGGTAACCGCACGGGCGTGCTGGTGGAATATGACACCACCACCAAAATCTTTGAGGACCCGAGCGACCAGCGCACCGAGGACTACATCTCGGGGCGTTTCGGGTAAATCTCTGCTACGCCTCGAGCTGCGTGACGACCTCGAGCCACTGACTTTCGGTGGTTTCGAGGTCGTTTTCTATTCCACGGAGCCGATCCGACAGCGCGGTCAGTCCGGCGTAGTCCGAGGAATCGTGGGCGGCCATCACTGCGTGAACCTCGTCGACTTCGGCCGTGATTTTCGCAATTTTGCGCTCCAAGGATTGCAGTTCCTTGTCGAGTGTCCGGCGTTCAGCCCCCGACAGTTCGGGGCGTGCTGCACCACCGGACGGGGTGGCGGTTGTTGCTGGGGCAGCGGCTTCGCTTCGCGGGCTCGCGGCGGGCTGTGCGGCGTGCGCCGCCTCGAGTCGCAGGTATTCGTCAATCCCACCCGGAAGGTGGCGAAGGTGTCCGTTCATCACGGCGAACTGGTTGTCCGTGATGCGTTCCAACAGGTATCGGTCGTGCGACACCACAATGAGTGTGCCCGGCCAGGTGTCGAGCACGTCCTCCATCGCTGCGAGCATGTCGATATCGAGGTCGTTGGTGGGCTCATCCAGCAGCAGCACGTTCGGCTCGTCCAGCAGGATGAGCAAAAACTGCAGGCGACGTTTCTGACCACCCGACAGGTTGCGCACCTCGGTCGACAACTGTGCTGTCTGGAAACCCAATCGTTCCAACAGTTGACCGGGGGACAGTGTGGCGCCGCCGACGGAATATTCGGTGCGATACCGGGCAATGACGGCCGATACCCGGTCGTCCATGATGTCGTCAAGCCCTTCGAGGCGCTGATCAAGCCTGCGCACGACCACGGTTTTGCCGGTTTTCACGCGACCTTCGGTGGGCTGCACTCGGCCGTCGATCAACCCCATCAGGGTGGACTTCCCCGCACCGTTGGCGCCAAGGATTCCGGTGCGCTCGCCGGGCGCGAGACGCCATTCGATGTCGCGAAGAATTGCCGTGCCGTCAAACGACACCGACACATCGAGCAGGTCGACGACGTCTTTGCCCAACCGTTGCGTGGCCATACGGCCCAGCTCAACGCTGTCGCGTGGTGCGGGTACGTTTTCGATCAGTGCGTTCGCCGCCTCGATGCGGAACTTGGGTTTCGAGGTTCGCGCCGGTGCTCCTCGGCGCAACCATGCGAGCTCTTTGCGCAACAGGTTCTGCCGACGTTCCTCCATGGTGCTCGCCTGGCGCTGGCGCTCCAAACGCTGCAGCGTGTAGGCCGCGTAACCGCCCTCGTAACGGTCGATGATGCCGTCGTGCACTTCCCATGTTTCCGTGGAAATGGCGTCAAGGAACCAGCGGTCGTGAGTCACAACAGCCAGCCCGCCCTGGCCGGACGGCCAACGCGAATTAATGTGCTGCGCGAGCCACGCCACACCGGTCACGTCGAGATGGTTGGTGGGCTCATCGAGGAGAATCACATCCCAGTCCCCCACCAACAGGCGGGCAAGACCAACGCGACGACGCTGCCCGCCCGACAGGGATCCAATGAGGGCCTGATGGTCGAGGTCCGCGAGCAACCCCTTGAGCACGTCACGAACCTTGGGGTCCGAAGCCCACTCGTGTTCTGGACCGTCACCAACCACCGCGCTGATCACGGTGAGGGTATCGTCAAAATTGTCGGTCTGGTCGAGCATTCCCAATCGCAACCCGCTGCGACGAATCACATTTCCCGAATCGGGCACCAAGGCTCCCGACAGAATGCGCAGCAACGTGGATTTACCGTCACCGTTGCGGCCGACGATACCGATACGGTCGCCGGAATGCAGCGCAATCGTCAGGGACTCAAAAATCGTTCGCTGCGGAAACTCATGGGAACAATTTTCGATACCGACCAGATGCACCTCGTCAGACTACCGTGGAAAAGTTGCGAGAATAGGGGTGTGAAGATTCGCCTCGCCCCCCTCCTCGCTTTCGCATTGGCCGCCGCATGGTTGATTGTCGACCAGTTGACCAAGGTGTGGGCGGAACAAACCCTGACCCCCGGCGTTGGTGTTCCACTCATCGGTGAACTCATCCAATGGCGACTCGTCTATAACCCCGGTGCCGCTTTCGGCCTGGGTACGGGATACACCTGGATTCTCACAATCATCGCGGGGCTCGCCTCGGTCGCACTGCTGGTCATTGCCGTCCGCACCCGCACCGTGCTGTGGGCGATTGCTGTCGGATCAATGCTGGGTGGTGCCGTCTCGCACTTCGGCGACCGACTGCTGCGAGGCGAAGAGTTCGCCCAGGGCAAGATCGTCGACTTCATCGACTATGCCGGCTTCTTTGTGGGCAACGTGGCCGACATCGCACTGGTGGGTGCCGCCACATTTGCGATTCTGTTGAGCTTCTTCGGGGTGCCGTTTACGGTTGACGCACGCCCGGAACCGGAGACCAGACCGGCAGAGCCCGGCGACCCTCAGCGGTAAAGGCGCTCGCCAGCGACGTCGCCGCTTCCGCGTCGGAGACGAGAAACGCGGTCGTGGGCCCACTTCCCGACACGATTCCTCGCAGTGCTCCCTGACGTTCACCCCATTCGAGGGTGTCCGCGAGTTCGGGCTGCAAGCTGACGGCTGCCTCCTGCAGGTCGTTGTGAACCAGCGCGGCAAGACGCACCGGATCGCCGTCACGCAGCGCGTCCCACAGCTCGGCAGGAACGGCGGGATCGGTCGCTGTTCTTGCCCCGCCCGGCGAGCGTGACTCGCGAATTTCATCGAGCCGTCGGTACACCGCGGGCGTCGACAGCCCCCGATCCGACATTACGAGAACCCAATGAAAAACTGCCGAATCGGTCACGACCTGTAATTCGTCACCACGGCCCAACCCCAACGCAGTGCCACCGGTGAACGCAAAGGGAACGTCACTGCCCAGTGTCGCCGCGATGCTCAACAGGTCGGAATCCGCCAGCCCGGTCCCCCACAGTTCGTTAATCGCAACCAATGCGGCAGCAGCATCGGCAGAGCCTCCTCCCATTCCGCCGGCGATGGGAACACGCTTGTCCACGGCGATGTGCGCACCCCCAGAGAAGCCCGTCGCGTCGGCGATAGCCTGTGCCGCACGCATCACCAGGTTGGTTCCCCCCAGTGGGATTTCCGAGACATCGAGCGGCCCGTCGAAACCACAGGACAGTGTCGGCTCCGCTGTGACGGTGACGGTTTCCCGCAGTGACACCGCTTGGAACACCGTGGCAAGGTCGTGAAAACCGTCGGACCGCAACGGGCCGACACCCAAATAGAGGTTGAACTTTCCGGGAGCCGAAGCGGTAACGGTCATTCGCGGCTACTCCGACCAGGCTCCGGCCAACGCCAGATAGTCCGACAACACCAATGACTCACCCCGTGCGCCCGGATCGATACCCGCAGCCACACACAGGGCCTCGGATTCCGCGGTGCCGCCCACCAGGGTCGCCAATGCCTGACGCAGGGTCTTGCGACGTTGACCGAACGCGGCATCCACCAACGCAAAAGTGCGGCGTCGAAGAGCCTCGTCACCCGGGGTTTCATGCCCTGTCATGGCGACGAGAGCCGAATCCACATTGGGGACCGGCCAGAAAACCTGACGCGACACCGTGCCCGCAATTGACCAGTCACCCCACCACGAGGCCTTCACCGACGGAACCCCGTACACCTTCGACCCGGGGTCGGCGGCGAGCCGGTGCCCCACCTCGGCCTGCACCATCACCAGCACCCGCTGGATGCTGGGGAACTGGGTCAGCAGGTGGATGATGACGGGTACCGAAATGTTGTACGGCAGGTTGGCCACCAGTGCGGTCGGCAGCACGGGCAGTTCGGTGACCGTAAGAGCATCCTGATTGATGACGGTGAATTGGCCGGCAGGAACCCCGTGCTCGGTGGCCGTTTTCGGCAAACGGGCGGCGAGCCTCGGGTCAATCTCGATTGCGGTGACAGGATGGCCCGCCTCGAGCAGCCCCAGTGTCAACGACCCCAAACCGGGCCCAACCTCGAGTACCGCGGCCCCCGATTCCAGATTCGAGGCCGCCACGATTTTGCGGACCGTGTTCGCATCATGCACAAAGTTTTGGCCCCACTTTTTCGTGGGGGTGACGTCGAGTTCGGCGGCCAGCGCGCGGATCTCGGAAGCTCCGAGCAGGGTCACCATTGCCCGTACACCGCCTCGGTGTTGGCCGAAATCTGGTGGCACAGTTCATCGACCGGCACATCGAGCGTCTCGGCCATGAACCGGACCGTCAACGGAATCAGGTACGAGCCGTTGGGGCGCCCACGATACGGAATCGGGGTGAGGAACGGTGCATCGGTTTCGACCATGACCAGTTCGCGCGGGGCGATGGCCAAGGCGTCACGCAAACCCTGCGAGTTCTTGAACGTCACAGTGCCCGAAAACGAGAGGTACCAGCCATTGTCAGCGCACACGCGAGCCAGTTCCTCGTCACCAGAGAAGCAGTGAAATACCGTTTTCTCGGGGGCGCCCACACGCAACAACGTCTGGACTACATCGCCGTGCGCGTCACGGTCATGAATCTGCATCGCGATGCTGTTGTCCTTGGCGATCTGAATGTGGGCCTCGAAACTCTCGAACTGGGCGGCACGACCGTCCTCGCCGGTGCGGAAAAAATCGAGTCCCGTCTCGCCCACCGCACGCACACGATCCTGGGCGGCCAGTTCCGCAATGCCCGCAATGTGGTCGGCCAACAGTCCCTGTTCGGCCAACTTGGGTGCCTCGTTCGGGTGAATCGCTACAGCGGCGAGAACCCGAGGGTCACGCGCAGCCAATGCCGCACTCCACTGCGACGTCACCAGGTCGGTGCCGACCTGAACCACCCCGCGCACACCGACAGCGGTCGCGCGGCGCAAGTTTTCTTCCGGAGGTAACGGGTTCTCGCCGTCCGCAATTTCGAGGTGCGTGTGGTTGTCATAGACCGGCACGGCCAGGGCGTCGGGAATTGGCGGAAATTCGAGGTCGCGCTTCATCGCACCATCCCCAGTGGAACGCTGGCGAAGCGGTTCAGTCACCGACTACTCCTCGATACGGGGGAACAGTGCATCCAACGCCGACGTGTGAACTCCGGCAGGGATCTGGCCCCAGTCACCGGCGCGTACCAGCTGCTGCGATTCCAGTTCACCCAAGGCCTCGGCTGCACCCAGTGCGTCCCACAGTTTCTGTGCCGCGGTCGGCATGATGGGCGACAGTCCGACAGCGATGGCGCGAAGGCCCTCGACTGCGGTGTACAGGACAGTGTGCAGACGGTCGCGGTTGGCGTCGTCCTTGGCCAGCGCCCACGGCTCCTGGTCGGTGATGTACCCGTTCAGCGCGTCGACGATTCGCCACACGCTGGAAATTGCCGACTGGATTGCCAGCTTGTCGATCGCCGCATTGGCGTCCACAAAGGCCTGGCGAACGGTGTCGACGATTGCGGTGTCGGCGTCGTTCATCTCGGTCGCGGCGGGCACCACGTTGTCGCAATAACGTGCAACCATCGCCAGCACACGGGAAGCCAGGTTGCCGAAACCGTTTGCCAGTTCGGCCTGGTATCGAGCGGACAGGTCCTCCCACGAGAACGAACCGTCCTGACCGAAACTGATAGCGCTCATGAAGTAGTAACGGAACGCGTCCGCACCAAAGACATCGGTGATCTGGTGTGGTGCGATACCGGTCAGCTTCGACTTCGACATCTTCTCGCCACCGACCAGCAACCAGCCGTGACCGAACACGCGGCGAGGAGGCTGGATGCCGGCAGCCATGAGCATGGCGGGCCAGATCACGGCGTGGAAACGGGCGATGTCCTTACCCACAATATGAATCGCGGGCCAACGGGCCTCGAACGATTCATCGTCGGCACCCCAACCCGATGCGGTGATGTAGTTCAGCAACGCCTCGAACCAGACATAGACCACATGCGAGTCATCCCACGGAATCTTGATGCCCCAGTCAAAGCTGGATCGCGAGATCGACAGGTCGTCGAGACCGCGGCGAACGAACGACAAGATCTCGTTACGAACGCTCTCGGGCTGAATGAAATCAGGCTGGGATTCGTACAAGTCCAACAGCTGCTGCTGGAAGTCACTCATGCGGAAGAAATAGTTCGATTCCTTGAGAATCTCGATGGGGCGAGTGTGGATTGCACACACCTTCTCGCCGGGGAAATCGTCGCCACCCTCGATCAGGTCACCGGGCTGCTTGTATTCCTCGCAGCCAACACAGTAGTAGCCCTCGTATTCACCCGAATAGATATAGCCCTTGTCGCGTAACAGTTCGAGGAACTTCTGAACGGCCGTCTCGTGTCGAGGCTCGGTGGTGCGAATAAAGTCATCATTCTTGATCGAAATCGTGTCCAGCAACGGCTTCCACGATTCTGTGACCAACTTGTCGGCCCACTCCTGCGGGCTCACACCGTTCGCGACCGAGGTGCGCAGAATCTTCTGGCCGTGCTCGTCGGTGCCGGTCAGCATCCAAGCGTCTTTGCCGTTCTGACGGTTCCAGCGTGCAAGAACATCCGCCGCCACCTCGGTGTACGCGTGCCCGATGTGGGGAACGTCGTTCACATAGAAGATGGGAGTGGTGATGAAGTAAGAATTTTCGGTCGACATAACTCCCCTAGTCTACGGTTTAGCGCTGAACGGCGAGAGCGGCCTGATACAGTTCACGGCTGGTGAGGCCCGTGAGTTCGGCAACCTCGCGGCATGCATCCTTCATGCGGTCACCTGCGGCGACCCGGGACAGCACCTCGGCGAGCGCCGAATCTACGGTGACCGTCGATTCTCCCGCCCCCTCGAGGACAATCACGAACTCTCCGCGAGCGCCGGTCGTGAACCGTTCCGCCAGTTCCCCAAGCCCGCCACGAACAACTTCCTCATACATTTTGGTGAGCTCACGGCACACCGCGGCGCGGCGTTCCGATCCCATCGATTCGGCCATGATGGCCAGTGTCTCGCCGATGCGGTGAGGGGATTCAAAAAACACGAGGGTGCGACGTTCACCGGCGAGGGCTTGGAAGTATCCGGCCCGACCCTTGCGCGGCACAAAACCTTCGAAAGCGAACCGGTCCGTCGGGAAACCCGACAGTGCGACGGCAGTGAGCACGGCCGATGGCCCGGGGATTACGGTGACGAACACACCCTGAGCGGCCGCCTCACGGACCAACGCAAACCCTGGGTCGCTGATGCCCGGCATGCCCGCATCGCTGACCACAACCAGCGTGCAGTTCGCTGCCTGCGCGACCAGTTCAGCCGACTTAGCATCCTCGTTGTGATCGTGCAATGCCACAAACTGTGCGCTCGTCTGCACGCCCAATGCGCTGAGCAGGTGTTTTGTCGTCCGGGTGTCCTCGGCCGCAATAATGTCCGCCGACTGCAAAGCCTCGCGCAATCGAGGCGAGGCGTCGCCCAAGTTTCCGATGGGCGTGGCGGCAAGAATAATCACCGTCCCATTGTCGCACTGACACTACGGTGGAACGGTGACCGAAGTTCAGAACGCGTCCCGGGCCGGCACCACGCCCCTGCACCGAATTGCGCGTCACTACACCGACACGGCATGGCGCACCCGGCGGTGGCTCGGTGCGCTCGTCGCCTACGGCCCCGTCATCATCGTTGCCGCATTCACACGGCTGTTCGCACTCGGCAATCCCGCTCGGCTGGTATTTGACGAGACCTATTACGTCAAAGATGCCTGGTCACTGTGGAACCTTGGCTACGAAGGCACCTGGCCTGACGGGATCAACCCCGCATTCGAATCGGGCGACGTCACCGCGTACACCACCACCGCGGACTTCATGGCACACCCGCCGCTCGGAAAATGGATTATCGGCGCAGGCATGTGGCTGGTAGGGCCCGATAACCAGATCGGAAGAGCACACGTCTGAACTCCAGTCACTAGCTTGTA
>CALBMG010000289.1 GCA_937896185.1 uncultured Microbacteriaceae bacterium
CTCCCCGACCTTGCAGGAGCTCGCAACCCGGGCGGGGCGGACCCCACGAGCGATCTACCATCACTTCGCGGACCTCGACGCGGTCGATACTATTCACGGGCCGACGCTTATCGAGTACGGCCAGCGTCTCCTCACCTGCACGGTAACGGATCCGGAGAATAACACGGCAAGCGCGACGCAGTTGATCAACGTTTACTCCCAGGAAGGGGATCGACTTTTCTGCCTAGACCAAGACCTAGTAAGTCACGAGAGCGATATTCTGAAGTGGGTCCATCCGGGTCGGGCGTCCTTTAAAAACGTTATCAGACGCTCCCAGAAGCTCATCATTGCGTGGATGGATGAGAAGGGCTACGTCGATGCGTACGGCGAGAAATACACCAAGGACGCGTTCATAGACCTCGAAGAAGTCCGACAATGGGCTATCTTTATGTCGCTCCGAATCATATTCGAATCGATGTCGAATTCGATCGATGACGTCTTTTCGGTGAAGTCTAAGAAGTACGAAATGCTAGAGCAGGGCGCCCGGCAGCGCGCGGTCCTTCGGCTCGACTTCGATAAGGACGGCGTCGTCGATCTAAACGAAGGCGTAGGCATTTCGTCCGGGAGTCTCTACCGCCGATGAGCATGATTAACGCCAGAGAATATATCAGGTCTCGGGCTAAAAGCTTGGGGCTATCCGAGTGGAAGGACGGCTTCGAGGAGCAGCGCACCAAGTGGGAGCACGACTACGCAGCTGCACAGGCTCGTTGGGAAGCTCACAAGGTTCAGGTCGCTCGTATGAACGCTGAAGCAGAAGCAGCTCCTGTTGTGGCTTCGGATGACGTTGCCGCATCGACTGCACCTGCAGACGAGGACCGCGCTGGCACCTTGGCAGACGACGAGCAGCTCGCTGCTCTGCGCGCCAAGCTCGCAGGCGAGTAATAACTCAACCACTGATGGACGGCCCGAAAGGGCCGTCCATCAGTCATTTTTACACTTCGTCGACGCTTCATCTGTGGTTTCGTTGTTACTCTGAAGGTGTGAAAATTTTTGCACTCACCGGAGGCATCGCGGCCGGAAAAACTACTGTTGCCGCGCGACTTTCAGAACTGGGTGCCCACATTATTTCGGCCGACGAGCTAGTCCGCAGCGTACAGGGCCCCAACAGCCCGGTCCTTGCCCGAATTACGGCTCGTTTCGGTTTTGGTGTCATTACCGATGGCGGTGAGTTAGATCGCGCGGCACTCGGCAGGCTCGTATTTGATGACGAACAGGCGAAATCCGATCTCGAGGCCATTGTCCATCCTGCAATTGCGGAACTCTTTGACTCTCGTGTGCACAGCATCGAACAGTCCGATTCCGACGCGGTCATTGTCTATGACATTCCATTGCTCGTCGAGACGGGTCGTGCGTCTGAATTTGATGGCGTGATTCTGGCGGATTCGCCGGCTGACCTTCGTCGGGAACGATTGATTCAGTATCGAGGCATGACACGGAACGAGGCAGATTCCAGACTTCAGTCTCAGGCGAGTGACGAGGCCAGGCGAGCTATCGCAGATTGGGTCATCGATACGTCCGGAACACTGCAACAGACGCGTGAACGCACTGATGAGGTGTGGCAATCTGTTGTGTCGGCGATTGCCGGGGGCACGAAATAATGGAACCCACTCGTTCGGTCAAACCGTTCCGCGTTGTTAGTGAATTTTCCCCCAGCGGTGATCAACCCGCTGCAATTGCGGAACTTGCTGCTCGCATCAATGCGGGAGAGACAGATATTGTTTTGCTCGGTGCGACGGGCACAGGTAAGTCAGCTACCACTGCGTGGTTGATTGAGCAGATTCAGCGACCAGCGCTCGTGTTGGCACATAACAAGACTTTGGCAGCGCAGTTGGCGACCGAGTTTCGTGAATTGATGCCTGACAACGCCGTCGAATACTTCGTCTCGTATTACGACTACTACCAGCCTGAAGCCTATGTTCCGCAAACCGATACGTTTATCGAGAAGGACACCTCGATTAATGCCAAGGTTGAACGGCTGCGTCACAGCACAACGAATTCTTTGTTGTCTCGCCGTGACGTCATTGTGGTCTCGACCGTTTCGTGTATCTATGGTTTGGGCTCGTCAGAGGAATATCTCGAGGCGATGCTTCCGCTGCAGGTGGGCCAACATATTTCGCGCAGCGAGATTGTCAAAAAGTTCGTCGGCATGCAATACGAACGCAATGACATCGACTTTTCGCGCGGGAAGTTTCGTGTCCGTGGCGACACACTCGAAATTATTCCCATGTACGAGGAACTTGCGATTCGAATCGAAATGTTCGGCGATGAGGTCGAAGCGCTGTACCAGTTGCACCCTTTGACTGGCGAGGTCATTCAGCAGCTTGAATCAGTGGCAGTTTTTCCGGCGACGCACTATGCGGCGGGACGTGAGACGATGCAACGCGCAATCGGCCACATTAAGGACGAGTTGGCTGGCCGTTTGGTGGAACTGGAATCTCACAACAAGTTGCTGGAGGCCCAACGACTGCGGATGCGCACCACGTACGACCTCGAAATGATGGAGCAGCTGGGTTTCTGCACCGGCATTGAGAACTACTCTCGTCACGTCGACGGTCGTCAGCCCGGCGAGGCGCCCAACACGTTGTTAGATTATTTCCCCGATGACTTCGTCGTCATTATTGATGAGTCGCATGTCACCGTTCCTCAGATCGGTGCAATGTATGAGGGTGACGCGTCGCGCAAACGCACGCTTGTCGATTTTGGTTTCCGCCTGCCTAGTGCGATGGACAACCGCCCTTTGAAATGGCCCGAATTTCTCAACCGGGTGGGGCAGAAGGTGTATCTGTCCGCGACTCCGGGAAAATACGAGATGGGTGTAGCTGACGGCGTTGTCGAGCAGATTATCCGCCCCACAGGTTTGG
>CALBMG010000290.1 GCA_937896185.1 uncultured Microbacteriaceae bacterium
TGAAGTCGCTCGGCATCAAGAAGGGCGACCGGGTCGTCGTCTACATGCCGGTGTTGATCGAAACAGTGGTGGTGACACTGGCAATCGCCCGTATTGGGGCTATTCACTCGCTGGTATTCGGTGGTTTCTCGGCCGAAGCATTGCGATTCCGTGTAGAGGACACCGGCGCAAAGCTGTTGGTCACCACCGACGGGCAATTCCGACGCGGTGTCGCCGTCCCCGTTAAACCGATCGTCGATGCAGCGGTCGACGGAATCGACACCCTGGAACACGTACTGGTGGTGCGCCGCACCGATTCGGTGCCGACGGAATACGACTGGACGGATGGTCGGGATGTCTGGTGGCACGACGTGGTCGACACCGCATCAGCTGAACACGTCCCCGACCACTTTGACTCGGAAACACCGTTGTTCATCATGTACACGTCGGGCACGACAGGGAAACCGAAAGGGGTCCTGCACACATCGGGAGGGTACCTCGCGCAGGCGGCGTGGAGCCACTGGGCTCTCTTCGACGCGCACCGCGACACCGATGTGTACTGGTGCACGGCCGATCTCGCGTGGGTGACCGCCCATACATACGTAATCTACGGACCCTTGGCGAACGGCGTCACCAGTGTGCTCTTTGAGGGCACACCGTTCCACCCGACGCCCACGCGTCACTTCGACATCATCGAACGGTTAGGGGTGACCACGTATTACACCGCGCCCACGCTGATTCGTACCCTGATGTCCCGTTTCCCCGACGGCCCTCCCGCCGAATACGCGCTCGAATCGTTGCGACTGCTGGGCACTGTCGGCGAATCCATCAATCCCGAGGCGTGGGTGTGGTTCCACGACAAATTTGGCCGAGGACGTTCACCTATTGTCGACACGTGGTGGCAGTCGGAATCGGGATCCGCGATTGTGGCACCATTCCCCGGTGTGACGGCACTGAAGCCCGGATCTGCGACACACGCCATCCCCGGTGTCACCGTTCGTGTCGTGAACGATGACGGCGACCCAGTGCCTCGAGGCTCGGGCGGCTACATCGTCATCGATGGCACGTGGCCGTCTATGGCTCGTACCGTGTGGGGCGACGAGGCTCGCTACCGTGACTCGTATTGGGCAAAGTTTTGGCGTCAAGGCTATTTCCTCGCCGGCGACGGCGCAAAAATCGACGAGGACGGATATATCTGGCTGCTCGGCAGAGTCGACGACGTCATCAATGTGTCCGGCCATCGGCTCTCGACAATCGAAATCGAATCCGCGCTGGTCGCACACCCCGACGTTGCCGAAGCAGCTGTCGTCGGCATTTCGGATCCGACGACAGGCCAGGCGATCGCCGCCTTCGTGGTCCCCTCCCGCCACCGACCCGACACGTCAGCCGATGATGAACACGAATGGTTGCGCCTCACCGCCGAATTTGATGCGGTGCTGCGACGACACGTGGGCGAACAGATTGGGCCCATCGCTCGCCCCCGAGACGTGCTCGTGGTGCCCGATGTTCCCAAAACCCGTTCCGGCAAAATCATGCGACGACTGCTCGTCGATATCGCCGAGGGGCGCGAATTGGGCGACGTCACCAGCCTGCAGGACGACACGGTACCCGCACGAATCGCACGGATTGCGGCCGCACGTTAGCTGGTCGGAATACGCGAGCTTTCGCCCAGCTGATGCCACGTGCGGTTGTGGTACACCAACGGGGTTTCCGATGGTGCGACCTCGGGCAACGAGGCATCGAGTGCGTGGACGGCAACCACAGTGGATTCACCCACACGCAATTGTTCAATAATTTCGCCCCGAATTCGGACCTCGGCTTCCGGGAAATACGGTTCACCCGTCGCCAAACGCGTCCACCGTGTGGTGTCCGCGAATCGATCGACCCCGCTGGTGGCACCGAGGCGCGCCAGCGGTAAGTTCTCGGCGGCCAGCATGTGAACCACCACGGTTCCGGCCCGCAAAATTGTCGCCGAGGCTGAAGCCCGATCCGACAGTGAGAACACCAACACGGGCGGTTCTGCGCTGACCGAGAACACGGAACTCGCGGTCAAAGCGACGGGCCCGTCCCCCGCGTCCGCCGTGATCAGAGCCACACCGGCGGGATGGTTGCGGAAAGCCAACTTGAATTCGTCAGCGGTCAGACCGGGGTGCACTGTAGCGGCCGACGTGAGGTCGGGATGAACGGGTTCGGTCGACACTGAGATTCCTGACGTTAAGGGGAAAACTTTCCGCCTGTGTAACACCATTGTAGAAGCCGTATTCCGGAGCCCCATCCCCGCGTCGCCTAGGCAGCACCCGAGGCAATAGCGAGGTGCGGGTGGTGCGCCTCGACCACGTTCGGATGAGCGCGCACACGGCTCTTCAGCCAGTTGCGCCCAAACAC
>CALBMG010000291.1 GCA_937896185.1 uncultured Microbacteriaceae bacterium
ATGTACCACGACAGCGCGAGTGACAGCGAGATCGCTCCTCCAGCAATCCACCACAGGAACTGTGTTCCCTCGGCGACCGCAGCGTCGATTCTGCTGTGCGAGAACGTCAGGCGCACCACACCATAGATGGTGTTGCCATTCACAATGGGCACGGCGACATAGACCAGTTGGTCTTGGGCGGTATCACTCCACCGTTCGCCTGTGGCCACATTGCCGTTTAATGCGGATGCAACTTCGGGGCGTGTGGTGAAGTCTTCGCCCAAGCCCAGTTCGGTTTCATCGCTGGAAATAACCGACGTACCAGTGGCGTCGAGAACCACAACTTTGGACACGTTGCTCTCGGCATACGTCGATACCAGTGCGGTCAATGAATCGCTGAGGTCGCCAGACGCCAAGGCCGGTTGCACGCGGCTGGCGATAATAAAACTGTCGCGCTCGTATTCGGTGATCAATTTTTGTTGCTCAGTCAATTGCACATACGACAGCACGCTGGCGGTGAAAGACCCCAACACTGTGACGCTGACGCCCAAAAGGGACGCGACGAACAGTTTTCTCACGACTGGTCTTTCAGCACAAAGCCCACGCCGCGTGCCGATTCAATCCACGCTGCGTTGCCCAGTTTCTTGCGGATACTGGCCACGTGCGCATCCAGCGTTTTAGTGGTCCCGTACCAAGTGGTCTCCCACACGTCACGCAAAATGTCGCTGCGACGGAACACCGTGCCGGGTTCACGTGCCAGATAGGTAAGCAGGTCGAATTCTTTAGGAGTGAGCGACACCGATTCACCGCCGACTCGCACACTGCGTTCCTTGGTGTCAATGCACAACGATCCAACGGTCAGCAGTGTGACCGGGGTGCTGGTCCCCAGCGACCTGCGCATGACCGCGTGGATTCGGGCGACGAGTTCACGGATTCCGAATGGTTTCACCACATAATCGTCGGCACCAATTTCCAGAACGTCGACTCGGTCCATTTCGGTTTCGCGGGCGCTCGCCACAATGATAGGGACGTGCGAGAAAGCTCGTATCTGTCGGCAGACATCGGTGCCGTCCATGTCGGGAAGACCCAGGTCCAGAATCACGGTGGTGATGCCGCCGTTGCGCACCTTGGTGACGGCCTCGGAACCCAACACCACGTGGGTCACCGAGTAGCCGTTGTCGCGCAAGCCCTCGACGAGTGCTTCGGCGATTGCGCGGTCGTCTTCCACCAACAGAATGCTCATAGAACGAGAGTGCCACGATATTTACTATTTCTTGTACGTTTTTCGTGGCTTTTCGACAACCTTGGACGTTTCTTGGAAAAAGTCCATGGTGTGGGGTTTCCACAGTTCCTACAGTGAACTCATGAGCATTCAATTTCCCCTCGCACTCGCCGGTATCGTCGCATCGACCGGTCTCGGTGTCGGCGCCATGGCAATTAATGGTGGCGGCCTGGATCTGACCGGTGTCAATGTTGCGCTCGAGGGCACCTCGACGGTGACGGAACCCGCGTCGGCCGATCAGGCGACGACCGAGGTTGCTCCTACCCCGACCGCGAGCACCGATACTCCGTCAGACACGACTGTTTCGTCGACCACGGAGTCGGCCACTGAGTCCACCGCAGGAACGACTGTGGTCAACAAGGCTCCGAGTGCACCGACCCAGTCCACGACCGATGCAACGTCGGGTGGGTCCGGTTCAGCAGGGGACGACGATGATGACGACGACGATGATGACGACGACGACGAAGACGATGAGGACGACCGCGATGACGACGATGACGACGAAGAGGAAGACGACTAACATGTTTGCAACTCCCGCAGCCAAAACCCGTGCCGTCACCGGTGTGGCCACCCTCGCCGTACTTTTCGCCGGAGTCTCAGGTCTCGAAGCTCAGGCAAACGAAGCCCGCATGGCACAGGCAATCGCCGACGCCACAGCTCAAGCCGTAGCCCAACAGCAAGAGGCCGCTGCCGCGGTCGCCAACGCACAGCAGATTGCCGCCGACAAGGCCGCAGCAAAGGCTGCAGCTAAAGCCAAGGCCGCACTGAAGACGTCAACCGTCAACACGGGAGGCTCCGGCTCGAATTCCTCAACGAGCTCGACTTCCGGTTCCTCGTCATCCTCGACAGCCACAGCCCCCAAGCCGGCACCCACCACAACCGTGGTCACCCCGCCGGCACCCACCACCCCGCCCACCAACGGAACGAGCAGTGGCTCCGGTGGCTAATGACCCCCGCGACATCGCCGCGAGTGCCGTTATTGCGGCGTTGGGTGACAACACCGCGCCCACGGTGTCCCGCGCGTTTTCGGTGATGGGCACCACGGCCCACGTCACGCTGGTCGGTGCCACCGAGCTGATGATCGCCGACCTTGAGGTGATGATTGTTGACATGGAACACCGGTGGAGCCGATTCCGTGCGGACAGTGAAATTTCGAGGCTCAACTGGGCCGAAGGCGCACCGGTCGCCGTATCGACGGACACGGCAGTGCTGATTCAGGGCATGCGTGCCGCACACGCGGTGACGAGAGGTGTCTTTGACCCCACAATCCTTCCCCGGTTGGTCGAACTGGGGTATGCCCATTCGCGCCGCGACGCCTCGATGCGCACCGAACTTCCCGCCAGTGCCCGATACCCGGGCGATATGGCAGGAGTCGTGGTGAACGGAGATGTCGTCACCATGCCGCGCGGCACCGCAGTCGACCCCGGCGGTATCGGCAAGGGCTTTGCTGCCGATATGGCGGTGGCACACGCCCGTGAACTGGGCGCCTTGGGTGCGATGGTCGAAATCGGTGGCGACCTGCGCATCGACGGGGAAGCCCCCGATGGCAGTGTGTGGCGAATCGGAATCGAGAACCCTTTTGTGCGGACCGAGCACATGAAGATCATCGCGCTGAAGGACGGAGCCGTTGCGACATCGAGCCGGCTGAAGCGGGTGTGGGATCAAGACGGCGAACAGCGCAACCATCTGGTGGACTCGATAGACGGACAGTCGATGGGTGGGGAAGTGGTGACCGTGTCAGTGATTGCCGCGACCGCCACGCGAGCTGAAGTATTGACCAAGCCGGGGTTTGTGTGGCCCGTGGCCGAATATTTGAGGTGGTTGCCGACGGTTGCCGCCGCGGGAATTGTTGTCCTCGCCGACGGCACCTGCATCGAATCCGACAACTGGAGTGATTACGAATGACCGACCCGCAATTCTGGTGGTTCCTGTCCCGGGTCAGCGCAATGATCGCCTGGGGTTTGATGAGTGTGTCGATCGTGTGGGGCGTGTTGCTGGCGAGCCGCGTGTTTCGTGGGCTTGATAACCCCGCGTGGTTGAAGGATCTGCACAAATATTTGAGCACGTTGACCATCGCGTTGACCGGTGTGCACGTGGGCTCGCTGATGCTCGACGAATACGTGCATTTCAGTCTCATCGATGTGTTGGTCCCGGGTTCCGCAACGTTCCAGGGCGCTACGGCCGTGGATGAAATCGCTCTGACTGTGGGCGTTATCGCATTCTGGTTGCTTGCGACGGTGTACGTCACCTCGCTGTTCCTCGACAAACTGCCGCGCAGACTGTGGAAGGGAATCCACTTCTTCAGCTATGTCATCTTCCTCGTCACCGCGGCGCACGCAGCATTTCTGGGCACCGATGTGGGCTCGTGGTGGTACGCGGCCGTGTCGATTTTTGTCATCACCATGTCACTGGTTGCGGTGATTCTGCGATTGGTAACGGTGGCGTTGGTGGCACGTAAACGTGAGAAGGACGCCGAACTGGCGCGACTGGCGAACACCGCCTCGGTCACCGCGGTGACGAATGGCGCAGCGCCCGCTGTGGTGAGCGCCGCACCCGACAGTCGCGAACCGCGATCCATGGTTGTCGCCGGGGTCAGCTATCCGACCGCCGATGTGGCGCGCATTCGTTTGACTCCACTGGACGGCGGGTCTGTGCCATGGTGGGATGCGGGTTCGCACATCACCCTGCATTTGCCGAACGGGCTCGAACGACAGTATTCGTTGTGCGGCGACCCCACCGACCGTGGAGCTTACGATATCGCCGTGCGACTGTCACCGACATCGGCCGGCGGCAGCCGCTGGATTCACGACAATGTTCGCGCCGGCAGTCTGGTGACCGTCAGCGGTCCGCGCAACCATTTCCCCCTGATCCCCGCGGCCCGGTACCTGTTCATTGCGGGCGGAATCGGAATTACACCCATCAAGGCGATGATCGAGTCGGTGCCCGAGCGCCGTGAATGGTCGTTGGTTTATGTGGGGAACTCGATCGAATCGATGCCGTTCGTCAGCGAATTGGTGGCCGAATTCGGCGACCGAGTGACAGTCCATGAGTCATCGGTCAAGGGCCGACTGAACCTGCCCGAACTGTTGAGCACCGAGCCCGGTGATGTCTATTGCTGTGGCCCCGAATCCTTGATGTCGGAAGTGGAGGACGTGGTGGGCCTCGATCGTGCCCACATCGAACGGTTCACACCGGTGTTGCGCGAACAGGCAGGAGGCACCAAACCGGTGCGAGTCACCTGCGTGCGCAGCAATACCGTGGTCGATATCCCCGCCGATGAATCCGTCATCGACGGTTTGGCACGGGCTGGTGTGGAAATCGAGGCGTCGTGCAAGAAGGGTGTGTGCGGTACGTGCGAGACCAGAATTGTCTCGGGCACTGCAGCTCACCTCGACAGCGTGCTTCCGGACAACACGAAAGACGAAATGCACGTCTTCTATCCGTGCGTGTCCCGTTCGACGACAGCCGAAATGGTGATTGACGCCTAGACGTTATTAGTCGACGTCGAAGTCGTCGTCGATCCAGGCGCCCTCGTCATTACGAAGTGTCTGCCACGCGACATACGCGACCGCGGCGACCGCGGCTACGCCGAGACCGGCGATAAAGAAGGTTCCGAAGCCCGCCTTGCGCGCGGCGACAACCGGTGCGGGCTTGCCCAGCAGTGTGCGACCCAGCTCCAGCCCCGTGCTCAGCAGGGGTACGACTCGGTCGTCGTATGCGTGACGGGCGCGAGGTGCGACTTCTTCACGGGTGTAACGACCGGCAAGGCGACTGGCATCCGAGAGGATTCGGCTGGCAGCATCGAGGACTTCGCGTTGGCGGCCCCACGCATCGTTGGCCGAACCGGCGAGGCTTGACAGCTCTCGAGAGAGTGAACGTCCCATGGGTTTTCCTTCCGTTGATTTCATTATGGCGCAGGTGCGCTGGGTGGCTCTACGAGGTGAAAGAATAGGGACATGTCAATTCACACTTCAGTTGCCACCATCCACACCAACCACGGGGACATTGTCGTCAACCTTTTCGGTAACCACGCCCCCATCACCGTCGAGAACTTTGTGGGATTGGCCACCGGTTCGCGCGAGTGGGTTCACCCCGGCACCGGAGAAACGATGACGGACACCCCGCTGTACAACGGCGTGATCTTCCACCGCATCATCAAGGACTTCATGCTGCAGGGTGGCGACCCCCTGGGCCAGGGCATCGGTGGCCCCGGATACAACTTTGATGACGAGATCCACCCCGAGCTCGCCTATGACCGTCCTTTCCTGTTGGCCATGGCGAACGCCGGCAAGCGCATGGGCAAGGGCACCAACGGCAGCCAGTTCTTCATCACCACTGTTCCTACCCCCTGGCTGTACGGCAACCACACCATCTTTGGTGAAGTTGCCGATGACGAGTCGAAGCAGGTTGTTCTCGCCATCGAGGGTGTCGCGACCGGTCCCGGCGACAAGCCTTTGGAGCCCGTGGTCATCAACTCGATCGATATTGCGTGACCGATTCCGCCACGTGTTACCGGCACCCAGGCCGCGAAAGCTGGGTGTTGTGTCAGCGGTGCGGTAACACCATTTGCCCGGATTGCCAGCGTCCGGCGGCGGTCGGTTTTCATTGCCCTGACTGTGTGAAGGGTTCGGCGCCGAAGGCCGCCCGTGTGGTTTCGGGGCCTAGACTGCGGCGTCAATTGCAGGGCCGCACATCGGCGACCACGGTGTTGCTGGTCATCATGGCGGCAGTGTTTGTGCTGGATTTTGTGACCGCTGGTCTCGTGAACTACATCATCGGCTTTGATGCCCGACTCGTGATGGTTGAGCCGTGGACGATGTTGACCTCAGTTTTTGCCCACTCGGGAATCATGCACTTGTTGTTTAACGGATACTCGTTGTGGGTTCTGGGTTCCATGCTGGAACGCGTGATGGGCCCGGGACGATTCACCGCACTGTTTCTGCTGTCCGGTATCGCCGGTTCCGCTGCGGTGTTGGTGTTGGACCCGTCTGGTGGCGTAATCGGAGCATCAGGAGCTATCTTTGGGCTTTTTGCCGCACTGTTTGTCGTGAACCGTGGCTTTGGCGGATCGAATGTCAGCCTTTTGGTGATCGTCGGGATCAACCTTGTGTTGGGATTCATCATCCCCGGGGTGTCGTGGCAAGCGCACATCGGTGGGCTGATCGGTGGTCTGGTGTTGACCCCGCTGCTGATGGGTCGCAAGCGGTAATTACCGACCGGTCGAACCACGCCCTCGAACGGGGCTTTCGGTCAAACGACGCTGCCCGCAATGCTGCCTAGTTATCCACAAGGGTTAATAACAGTGGGGATAATTACACCCGTGTAATTCGGTGTCAGATGATTAATGCCAGCGCGTCGTCATGACGAAACCGACGAACATCAGACCAAATCCGATCAGGATATTCCACTGAGCCAGCGGCGCGATAGGAAGCTGAGCCTGGCTGACGTAGTACGTGATGATCCACGCCAATCCCACGAGCATGAAGCCGAACATTACGGGCTTGAACCATGCGGGGTTAGTGACGTGCTGCTCGCCGCGGGCTACGGTGTCCGCGGCAGCATTCTTCTGTGACTTCTCTGCAACCATAGGGGACAGTGTAGCGCGGGCACCTGTGCAATGCCATATCGGTAACGGCCCCTCGGAAGGCTCGTACACTTATAACAGCAGCACAACTGCATCGACATCAAGGGGACCGAATGCGCGCAGCACGGGGCGGCGCCCAGCGCCGAGGCGTTTCGCTCGCACTCGACATTCTGCAGGACGTCGCATTCACCGTCGGTGGGCTAATCCTGCTATTCCTCGTGTGGCACACCTGGTTCAATGACATCGTCGCCGGTTCCGCTCAAAACCAGGCCTCGCACCAATTGGCGGAACAGTGGTCGGCGCCAGCACCCAGCGCGACCCCCACGGAACCCAGTGGCACACCCACACCCCGACCCTCGGTCGACCCCACCCAGATTCCCGTGCTGGGATCACACTCCGACGGCGAAGCGTTTGCCACCCTGATCGTTCCCCGATTCGGCACCGAATACGAACGCGTCATCGCCGAAGGCATCGACCCCGAAACCGTACTCAACAGCAGCGCCACCGGTGTCGGCCACTATCCGCAATCCACGGCCTTGGGTGAAATCGGAAACTTCGCCGTCGCCGCACACCGCACCACATTCGGTGCCCCCTTTGCGGAAATCGAAAAGCTGCGCATCGGGGATCACATCTATATTGAAACCCCCGACGGCTGGTATGTATACAGCTACCGCAACACCGCCTATGTCTGGCCGGCCGATGTGAACGTGCTCAACCCCGTCCCCACCACCAACCTCGAGGCGGGACAGCGACTGCTCACCATGACCAGTTGCCACCCCGAACTGTCCAGCGCCGAACGCATCATCGCCTACTCGGTGTTCGACTATTTCGCACCGCGTGAACTCGGAATCCCCGCCGAAATTCAACACCTCAGGGAAGGTAACGCCTGATGTATCGACTGTTGTGGCGCGCCCTGCCCGGAAATCTGTGGGCGAAGATTGCCCAAACCGCAGGACTTGTGATCGTCGCCGTCACCGTGCTGTTCCTCTGGGGTTTCCCCTGGTTTGTGGCGACATTTATGACAACGAATGTGACGGTGAACTGATGGCACGCATCCTCGTAATCGACAACTATGACAGCTTCGTCTATACGCTCGCAGGGTACCTGCGACAACTGGGCGCCGAAATCGAGGTTGTGCGCAACGATTCCTTCACCGAGGAACAGATTTCATCACGACTCGAAGGGTTCGACGGCGTACTGGTATCTCCAGGGCCGGGTTGCCCCGCGGATGCCGGACTCTCGATCCCCGTAATTCGTCACGCAATCGCGCACAAGATTCCGTTGTTCGGCGTGTGCCTGGGCCACCAATCCATCGCCGAAGCATTGGGCGGCATCGTCACCCACGCCGAGGAACTCATGCACGGCAAAACCAGTGCCGTCACCCACGTCGAATCGCCGCTGTTCGAGGGCGTCCCGAACCCGTTCCGTGCCACCCGTTACCACTCGCTCGCAATCGTTGATGGCACCATTCCCGACGAACTGCGCATCACCGCGCGCACTGACGGCGGAGTCATCATGGCCATCGAACACGTCAGCGCACCCGTGTGGGGAGTGCAGTTCCACCCCGAATCGGTGCTGACCGAGGGCGGCTACACCATGATCGGGAACTGGCTGGAACTCGTGGGGATGACGGGTGTCAGCGAACTGGCCCGCACGCTCAGCCCGCTGGTGTCAGCGCCGACCGATTAGGCCTTCGCGCAGTAGACGATCGTAATCGGGGAACGTTGCGGCTGTTCGCCCGGCGCCAGCGACTGTGACTTCACAGTCTGTCCGCTGCAGGTCATGTCGGTCTGAACCGACACCGACAGCTGGACATCCGAGGCGCTCAGTGCGGCATTGGCGTCGGCAAGCGATTTGCCCACGACATCGGGGACGTTGACCAGACCGTTGGACACGGTGAGATTGATGACGTCCTTTGGCTTCAACGAGGTTCCGCCCGCAGGGTCACTTGAGATGACCATGCCCTTCGCCACGGACGGCGAATAGGTGGTGGTGATGGACCCGACGGTGAACCCCGCCTCGGTGATCGCGGCCTTGGCTTTGGCCAGGCTCATCAGAGACAGGTCGGGTGAGCGGCCGGTCTTGGGGCCCGCGGACTGGTAAACCGAAATGATTTCGCCTTCGCCCACCTGGATTCCGGCTTCGGGCTGGGTGCGGATGACGTCACCCTCGGCGACGGTGTCACTGGTTTCGACGATGATGGCGACCTTCAGGCCCAAACCCTCTAACTGGGTTCGTGCATCGGTGGCGGACACGTTGGTCAGCTGGGGAATTTCAATCGCCTGCGATGCCACCGTGTTTTGGGCGGGGAGGGTCATAACCCACACCATGAGCCCGGCAATCAGACAGGCCACCAGCAGCACACCGGCTCCGACACTGACCGCGGTCTTGATCAACTTGCGCGAGGGCGGAGCGTCCGAAGAAAGCAGGGGGCGAAGTTGCGACACGGGATCGTCCTTTGATGTCGAGGTAAAGAGAGCGAAACTCTCTGCTGCCGATTTTACGCGCTGTGTTGCGGGGGCACGAGGCGGGCGGGGAGGTCTGGGCGCCGAAACCGTGACCGGCTTCGCTGGTTTCTCGGGCTTCGCCGGCTTTGCCTGCGGAACGGGGTCGGGGGTTCGCGCCGGTTTCGCGGCCGAGACCATCGGAGCGGCGGCAGGGGCAGCCGCAATTGGGGCAGCCATTGGAGAACCGGCCAGTGCCGCGGTGGGGGCCGATTCGCCCTCGGGTCGATACAGCGATCGGACACGACGCAACGCGACAGCGAAATCCCGCGCCGTAGCGAAACGTTCGGCACGGTCCTTGGACAAGCCTCGACTGATCACCGAACCCAGTTCATCCGACAATTCGGGGCGGATCGAACTCAGCAACGGTGGGGCCTGCGTCACGTGTTGGAACGCGACAGACACCGACGATTCGCCCGAGAACGGCGGACGTGCGGTGAGCATTTCGAACAACACCACCGCGGTGGAGTACAGGTCGCTGCGCGCATCGATGGCTTCACCCTTGGCCTGCTCGGGCGAAAAGTATTGTGCCGTGCCCAGAATCGTCGTCGCATCGCCCGTCGATTCCTCGATCGCGTGCGCGATACCAAAGTCACACACCTTGACGAGGCCGCTCTGGGTAACCATGACATTGCCCGGTTTGATGTCGCGGTGGATGATCCCCGCACGGTGCGATTCGTCGAGCGCGTCGAGGATTCCCAACGCCACATGAACGGCAACCTTGGGGTCAAACGCCCCCGAATCCATCAGCTGGCGCAGAATCTTGCCGTTGATGTACTCCATCACAATGAAGGGAATCGGGGTCTCGGTGGAAATATCGGGAATGTTTTCCTCACCGGCGTCGTACACGCGCACGATCGAGGGGTGGCCCATCAGGCTGACCGCGTGGGCTTCCTTCTGGAACCGGTAACGAGCGTCGGGGTCGACCGCTGTTTCGGGACGCAACACCTTGATCGCCACGGTGCGCGCCAAACGGATATCCGTTCCCAGGTACACATTCGCCATGCCGCCGCGACCGATGAGTTTTTCAGGCCGGTACCGCCCCGCCAGAAGGAACTCACCACCGAGGAATGTGGTGTTCATCATGGTGTGCTCCTTTCGGGTTTCGAGGGGGTGGTGCTCAGGTGTCGAGTGAGGTTACGGCGTGATGGCGACAACGAGTTCGACCGATTGGTCGGACCGCAGGGTGCCACAGGCCACGCTGTATGAGGCGCGCATCTCGGAACTGTCCGAACCGAGGACCACGGTGGTGCTGGTCACGCGGGGGCCAAAGCTTGATACGCGAGGGAAGGTGCCGCCGTTGATTGTGAAGTCATAGGAAGCGACCGTGTAACCCGAGGGGCACAGTGTGTATGTGGGCCATGTAATGGTGACCGTAGCCCCGGGCGTGTACGGACCGGCCGACACCGTCAAGGCTGCGGGAGCCGCCGGTGTGGGAATCTCGTCATAGAAATAGACCGCGACGAGAGTGTCCTTTTCGACCTGACCGGTGGGGTTCACACGATAGGCGGTGCCGACCAGGTCGGCCGACGGAGGCACGGAACCCACAACGGCGTCAAGGCGCAGACCCAGCGCGTCGATCATTTCCTGCACTTGTTGCTGGGTCTTACCCATGAAGTCAATCTCGTCGAGGACGATGGGTTCATCTGTCGCCGTTGGTGTGGGTGACGCAGTGTCGGTGGGTGTCGCGGTCGGAGTCGCCGTGGGGGTAACGCCCGGGTTGGGGTTTGACGCAACCACAATGATCGCGATGATGGCTGCGATCAACAGGGCGCCGAGCACACTGGCGAGCGTGACGAGGGGCCACATCTTCCGAGTTTCTGTCTCGCCCTTGTCGTCTAGTGGGATGGGCGACGGCAGCACCCGTGTCGACGTGTCCTCGTCGAATTCGTCGGATTCCGCGTCGTGTACTGCAGGGACGAGGGCGAGGGCTTCACCCAAGTGTCCGCGCTTGATGGCCACCGCCGCGCGTGCCAGGTGTTGTGCGGTTGCGGGGCGTTTGTCGGCTTTCTTTGCGATGCAGGCAAAGATCAGGTTGCGCACGGCCAGCGGAATGCTTTCGGGCAAGGCGGGCGGTGCGTTCTTGATGTGCGCCATCGCAATAGCCACCTGGGATTCACCGGTGAACGGTCGACGACCCGCCAGCGCCTCGTAGGCGACGATGCCCAGCGAATAGATGTCGGTCGACGCCGATGCGGTCTTGCCCGACGCCTGTTCGGGGGACAAATACTGCACGGTACCCATCACCTGACCGGTCGCCGTCAACGGAACCTGGTCGGCGATGCGGGCGATGCCAAAGTCGGTGATTTTGACGCGGCCGTCGGGCGTGATCAGCAGGTTGCCCGGTTTGATGTCACGGTGAACGAGGCCAGCCTCGTGCGCGGCGTGCAATGCTGACGCCGTCTGGGCGACAATGTCGAGCACTCGCTCGGGGGACAGAATGCGTTCGCGCTCCAAAATTGTGCTGAGGGCTTCACCCGGCACCAACTCCATGACGAGGTAGGCGCTGCCTTCTTCCTCGCCATAGTCATAGACGCCGGCGATGCCTTCGTGGTTGACGAGGGCGGCATGGCGCGCCTCGGCTCGGAAGCGTTCGCGGAAGCCCTTGTCTCCCAGGTATTCTTCCTTCAAAATCTTGATAGCGACCTGGCGTTCGATCACCTGGTCGAGGGCTTGCCACACTTCACCCATGCCGCCGATGGCGAGGCGTGACTTCAGCTGGTACCGTCCCCCAAAAACTTGACCAATTTCGGGTCTCATTGAGCCAACACCGCCTCCATCACCTTGCGTGCAATCGGTGCCGCAACCGTGTTTCCTCGACCGCTCTGACCAAGTCCACCACCATCTTCAATTACTACGGCCACCACAACCTGGGGGTTGTCGGCGGGCGCAAAACCGGTGAACCACAGTGTGTAGGGTTCGCCTTCGCCGTTCTCGGCGGTACCCGTTTTGCCCGCAACCTTGATCCCGGGAATTTGGGCGTTCGATGACACACCACTGCCGACGGCGTCAATCATCATCTTCACCATCGTCTTGGCGGTTTTTGCCGAAATCGGGGTGCTGTATTCGTGTGCTTCGAAGGGGGTAATTACGGACAGGTCGGGGGCGATGACCGAGTCGACGACGGTCGGGGTCATCAGCACGCCCTTGTTGGCGATGGCGGACGACAGCATCGCGATCTGCAGCGGGGTAACTCGCACGTCGTACTGTCCAAACGACGACAACATGACCTGGGCTTGGTCCATGTTCGACGGGTAGGTCGACGCGGTGACGGGCATCGGAATTTCCAGGGTGGCACCGAAACCGAAGTCCTCGGCGTAGGAATTGATCACGCTTTCACCAATGCGGGCGCCGATTTCAGCAAAGGGAATGTTGCACGACAGTTTTAGTGCGGTGGCAATGGTGACCGTCGCAGCTCCACCACACGATCCACCGCCCGAGTTCTTGATGACCGAGTCACTGCCGGGAAGCTTGAGCACGCTGGGGTTCTTGACCGTGGTGCTGGTGCTGACGAGCCCCGAATCCAGTGCGGCCGAGGCCACGAGGAGTTTGAACACGGAACCGGGGTGGTACAGGTTGCCGGCGATGGCGCGGTTCACGAGCGGCGCCTTGTCGTCGACCAGCAACTGCTGGTAACGGTCGATGACGGTGACGGTGTCGTGCGACGCCAACTCGTTGGGGTCAAATGCGGGCTTCGACACCATGGCCAAAATGCGTCCGGTCGTGGGGTCGAGTGCCACAATCGAACCCGACTTGCTCCCCAGAGCCTTCCACGCGGCCTCTTGGATCACGGGGTCAATCGTCAACTGCACGGTGGCACCGCGAGGGTCGCGGCCCGACACGAGAGCCAGCACCTGGTCAAAGAACTGGTTGTTGGACTGGCCGCTGAGTTCGTCGTTCATGGCGGCTTCGAGCCCGCTGATGCCCTGGCTGATGGTGTAATACCCGGTCACGGCCGAATACATGGGGCCGTCATAGTAGGTGCGCTGGTAACGGTACTGGTCGCTCGCGGGAACAGATTCCGCGATGGTGGTGTTGCCGGCAATGATGCTGCCGCGTTCCGCCGAATAGCTTTCGAGCAGCGTGCGGGTGTTGCGTGCATCGACGCGCAGGTTGTCGGCTTGAAACACCTGGATGATTGTCGAGGAGACGAACAGCGCGAAGAACATCACAAAGATGCCCCACGACAGTCGACGAAGCTCCCGATTCATGCGCTCTCACCGCCCTGGTTTTGGTGACGGACGGTGTCGCTGAGGCGCAACAGCAGGGCGACGATGATCCAGTTGGCGACCAGCGAGGAACCACCGGCGGCGAGGAACGGGGTCGTCAGACCGGTCACGGGAATCACTCGGGTGACACCGCCGACCACCACAAAGACCTGGAGGGCCAAGACAAAGGTGAGGCCAACAGCCAACAGTCGACCAAAGTCGTCGGCACCGTTGAACCCGATGCGCAGGCCACGGGAAATAAACAGCAGGTACAGGCACAGGACGGCGAAAACACCGACAAGCCCCAGTTCTTCGCCGATGGTCGCCATGATGTAGTCGGATTCCGCCAGCGGGGTGATGTCGGGTCGACCAGCACCGAGCCCAGCACCGATGATGCCGCCCGACGCAAAACCAAACAGTCCCTGCACCAGCTGGTAGCTTCCGCCAATCGCGTCATAGATTGCCGGGTTAAACGAATCCAGCCAGGCATCGAAGCGGCCCTTGACGTAGTCCAGCCACAGGCTCGCCACGACGGCACCGGTGCCGAACAGTCCGCCACCGACCACGAACCAGATTGCGCGGCCCGTGGACACGTACATCAGCACCATGAACAAACCGAAGTACAGGAACGACGTGCCCATGTCGTGTTGGAACACCAGCACCATCATGGCAACCAACCACACAATGATGATGGGGCCCAGGTCGCGGGCGCGCGGCCAACGCACGCCGAGGAACTGCTTGCCCACGGCACTCAACGAATCCCGCGCGGTCACGAGGTAACCGGCAAAGAACAAAGCCAACGCAATCTTTGCAATCTCGCCCGGCTGGAAACTGACAAAACCGAGGTCCACCCACAGGCGGGCGCCGCTGATGGTCACACCGATACCGGGAATCAGGGGCATCACCAACAGGATGACGCCGACGAGCATCCACAGGTAGCGGTAGCGCTGCAACACACGGTGGTTCCGCACCGTCACAATCACCACCAAAGCAATCACCATGGCTATCGCCGTCCACACCATCTGGCGTGTGGCATTTGCTTGCCACCCCGACAGTCCCGTCGCGAGATCCAGTCGGTGAATCATGGCGATCCCCAAACCGTTCAACAACGTGACGATGGGAAGAATCAGGGGGTCCGCATCACGGGCCACATACCGAATCGCGATGTGCATCGTCAACACGATTGCGCCCAGCCCACCGATGATTCCGATCATCTGGGTGTCGAGTGTCCCGGTGGCCCCAATATCGACCAATGCGATGGCTGCCGCATTGATGATCATCGCAAACACGATGAGGGACGCCTCGAGGTTGCGAATCTTTGTGGGAATTCGCAGGCGCAGGATCAGCTGTTCGGTGATCGTCGGTCGGTCATCAATCGCCGTTGGAGACATTGGCAATCCTTTCGACAACCGACATCGCTTCCGCGAGGTCTGCGACATTGATGGTGTTCTCGACCGTTTCGCGCACATATGCGGGCAACGAGTCGAGGCTGATGCCCGTGTCGGTGCGCACGGTGGACAGCGAAATCGTGCCGATCTTTTGCTGAACACCCTGATAAATCACCACTGAATCCGAGTCGGCTCCCACATAAAACTGTTCCTGGGTCCACTGGTAGCCGTACCAGGCCACCCAGGCCAGCAACGAGGTGATCAGGCTGACACCGATCGCCCACTGGATGCGGCGACGCATTGCACGCTTGCGGTCCTCGGCGATCACCTGGCCGGAACCGTCATGGCTGAAGCGGTAGATCATCACCCGATCATAGCGCAGCGTGGCCCGCAACAGGCGCGGCACGTCGCGGACCAGGGTGCCGGCCGCGGCGCGCCGGCGCGCCAGGGCGTTGGCCAGCGCCTGGTTCTTCTGCGCCTTCCTCTTGCGGAGCACGGCGCCG
>CALBMG010000292.1 GCA_937896185.1 uncultured Microbacteriaceae bacterium
GGGCTCGTTGTATATCTTTGACAAGCGCATGGTGATGAATTTCAGCCACGATGCGGCCATGATCGGCGAGTGCGATCACTGTGGCGGTGGAACCTCATCCTTTTACAACTGCCACAATCCCGAATGCCGTCACCTCGCACTGGTGTGCGACGAATGTGCGCAAAAGCCCGAGAGCTTCGACTGTGCGGGCGACCACGCGGGCGCAAACCTGCGCGGCGAAGTCGGGTAGCGCAGCTCGGAATCCTGCGAGCTAGCGGGAAATTGTCGCCGTGTATGCGCTCGTGCGCTTCAGCGTCGTGTAGCCAGTTTTCGAACCCACGACGGTCACACGAATCTGATGGCCGGCATCCGTGCTCCGCAACGTGTACGTATTACCAGAGGTGCTGGACACGACGGTGTTACCGCGCCACCACACATATCGGAACGTCACACCGGGCATCCATGTTCCTCGTGCCGCCGTGAGTTTCGAACCCACCCGTAAAGTTCCCGTGACCCGGGGTGTGGGGGCCGGAGAAATGGTGCCCGCCAGGACCGTTTGCGGCACGCTGGCGCGGAACATGGTGACGGATCCGGATAGTGACGATGTTGCGCCGACACGCGCCTGGATTCGGTGCCCATAATCCGCCGATGTCAGAGTGTACGTGCGGGAACCCGATTTAACGGCTACGCCGTCACGCATCCACGTGTACACGAAATTCGTGCTGTCGCCCCAACCGGACATCCCCAGGAACAACGTGCTGCCCACGGCGATTCGGCCCGAATTGCTGGGTGCAGACACGATGTTGTTTCCGGGGAAATAATCTGTCGCCGACGACGTTGTTGTCACCGTATATTCACCGAGTGAACCGTAATCGGTGTACCCCTCATCCCCGGAAATGCCTTCACCCGAGACCTGCAGGTAATATCGTTCACCCACGACCAACCCATAGGTCGCTTCGGTGCCAAGACCTGTGACCTCGGTCGAGCTCACGGCAACGGCAGCAGGGTTTTGTGCGGTCAGAGTTGTCGAATTCGTGTCGCGCAACACCATGCGAATGTCGAGGTTCGGGTTAGGCGCTTCGCCAGCGACCGCAATCGTCAGCGTCGGCGAGTCGGCTATGAACGTATAGACATCAACGTCGGCCCGCGTCGAAATTAAGGACGGCTGGTCGATATCGACCACCAATTCTGTCGCCGTTGCCGTTGTGTCCCCCACAGCATCAGCCCACAGGTCCAGTCCGTGACCTCGCATCACAAAGATGTCATCCTCGGTGTTGGTTGAGTAGGCGTAATCCCCCTTGGACCATTGGGTCGTTGCGCGGTTGTACCCCGCACCCATGATGGGAGCCCAGGTCCCTGCACCCATGTAATACTCGACCAGGCTGGGAGTTCGCTTGCCATCATGCGACAAACCGAGAGTGTGGCCGACCTCGTGGCCGGCAATGTCGGAAATAATTTTGAAGCTGGCGCTGGCGTTGACAAAGGCGAAACCAACACCGTATCGGTTCTCTTCTGTCTGCGATCCCGGCGTGACAGGTTGCGCAATATTGTCAAACGGCCCCAGGTATGCGACACCACCACAGTTTCCGCACATGTCATAGACCGAGTTGTTCATGTTCGTCACCACCAGGCGCACACCGTAGGTGTCATCGCCCGAGGAATACCGGTGCAAGGCGTCGTCCGTGGGTTCTGCGGTAGTCACATTGACGGTAAAGGGCGCATAGTCTTCAACAACATTGCGCCACGCGTCATAGATTGCAGTGCGCTCGGAGAGCGAAAAATTTCCGGTGTCGCCGTCGAAACTGAACGGCACGAACGTGGGGTCATACGGCCCTGGATTGACCTGCTGTTCGCCGGCCCACGCCTCGTAGTCATCACTCCATCCCGAACCGGGATCGGTGTGACCGGTGAAATCCAGATAGATCGTGGTGTCGGCGCCCGGGTTGGAACTCAGGGCAAAAACGTCGGCGGGAAGTGCCGAACTGACACTGTAATTTGCCGCTGCCGCGAGAGGCGCTGTGGCATGGGGTTCGGCTGAACTCACGGGTGCATCGGCGATAAAGACTCGACCACTGACTCCCACCCGCACGGTCTCGTCGTCCAACGCCGATTCCCATGCCGCCTCGGAAACACCGGTGTCGGGAATCCAGTCATCACTGCCGTGAACTGTCTCGGCGTACTCACCAAGTGTGAGATTCGACGCAGCTGCGACATCCGCTGTCGGCTCACCCGGGAATGGCAGGGCCGCCGCAGGGCTGACACAGGACGCCACGATGACTGTCGCCATCGTTACTGTCGTTACCGCGCGGAACATCGCACCCCCTGCACTTCCAGTGTACGTCCGAGCCGCCAAGCGGTTACCGGGTCGACCAATTCTTGGACGAATCTTGGATGTGGACTAGGCGCGGTCAAATTCGTCGAGAATGTGGGCGATGAGAGCTTCCCTGTCGGCTTCGGGCAGGAATGCGCTTTGTGCCGCATTGAGCTGGAATTCCAGCACATCGTCCAGCGTGTAGTCGAACACCTCGGCTAGGACCGCGATTTCGCGGGACAACGTGGTGCCGCTCATCAGACGGTTGTCGGTGTTGACCGTGACGGTGAAACCGAGTCGATACAGCACGTCAAAGGGGTGGTCGTTCATCGCCGAACCCTGGGCTGCAAACGCACCGGTCTGCAAATTCGACGAGGGGCTCGTCTCGAGAGCAATCTTGCGGTCCAACACCCACTCCGCGATGGGGTCAAGCCGGACCGACTGCGGGTCTCGTTCGTCGGCGTGGTGAATGGCCTCCATGATGCGCACGCCGTGTCCCAAACGCAGGGCGCGCCCATCAATCAAGGCGCTCCGGATGCTGTCGATGCCGTCGGCCTCGCCCGCATGAACGGTTCGGGGCATCCAGTTGTCGTCCAGATAGGCAAAAGCCGCCGACAACGCCGAGGCGGGGAACCCAGCCTCGGGTCCAGCGATATCGAAACCCACAACCCCGCTGTCACGGTGGGCGACAGCCAACTGGGCGATTTCCAGCCCACGGTCATTCTGTCGCATTGCACAGAGCAGCTGACCGATGCGAATTCGGCGACCCGAGGCCGCAACTTCGGCAATACCCGAATCAATACCCGACTGCACTGCGCGGACTGCCTCGTCGAGGGTCAGACCCTGTTCGCAGTGCAGTTCGGGCGCCCACCGAATCTCGCCATAAATGACGCCATCGGCTGCCAGATCGAGCACGAACTCGCGCGCAACACGCTGCAAGTTGTCGGCGGACTGCATCACCGACAGGGTGACGGCAAAGGTCTCGAGATACGTAACCAGGGAACCTGAATCGGCCGAAACCCGGAACCATTCGCCGAGCGCCTCGGCGGCACTGGCCGGTATCGCGATTCCATCGCGTGTGGCTATTTCCACGATTGTTGCGGGACGAACTCCCCCATCGAGGTGGTCATGCAACGACACCTTGGGAAGCCGCTCAATGACGATGTCTGTCCCGGGCAAAATATGCGCGGACTCCACACCCGGTGTGGTCTGGGGCAACGTCAGACGACTCATCCGGTGACAACCTCGGCAATGAGCGAACCATAATCGTGTGCGGAATCGCCGATGCTCCAGGCGCCCTCGAGCGCCTCCAGTGCGCGCTCAAAACGTGCAGAGTCATTGGCCGACAGCGTGAACAACGGATCACCTGCCGAAACGGCGTCGCCCGGCTTGGCGTGCAAATCGATACCCGCGGCGTGAATCACCGCGTCCTCCTTGCGGGCACGGCCAGCGCCCAAACGCCAGGCGGCAATACCGAACGGCAACGCCTCTTGTGTCGCAAGGATTCCGTCGCGGTCGGCGAAAACCGTGTGTGTTTCCGTGGCCACGGGCAGCGCCGCGTCGGGGTCTCCGCCCTGTGCCGAGATCATGGCACGCCACGAATCCATGGCCTTGCCGTTGCGCAGGTTTTCTCGGACATCGACATCGGTGATGCCGGCAAGTTCGAGCATGTGCCTGGCCAGTTCGACCGTCAGGTCCACCACATCGGCGGGACCGGCGCCAGCCAAAACCTCGACCGATTCGCGCACCTCGTTGGCGTTACCAATTGCGAGCCCCAGGGGCACATTCATGTTTGTCAACACGGCACGGGTTTTGACTCCGGCATCGAG
>CALBMG010000293.1 GCA_937896185.1 uncultured Microbacteriaceae bacterium
CTGCAATGCACGTTATCGCTGCGGAGCACCCCGGAAAACGCATTCTTGTGGTCGTCCACGGCGGCGTAATCCGAGCAGCGTTGCAAGGTGCCGTCCCCGGTCAGTTCTGGCACGAGAAAATCTCTAACGGTTCAGTCCACACGTTCCTACATTCGGATACAGGACTCGAACTCATTCGGTTCAACGATGAACTCGACATTGAAACCAGCTCCCCCGAACTATCCGATTTCGAGGATCAACAACCCCTCGAGCAGCGAGAGGAACGCCGCTGAAATGTCCTACAACGTTGTCACACAGCTGCACCCTAACGGGGTAATAGTCCGTAACGCTTTAGATAAAGCCGGAGTCAAGGGTGTCATCGTCGAAACGGCTGAATCATCTCCCACTGCTGTTGCTGCGGCAGAGCAGCTGGGTATTTTCGTGGGTCAGATCGCAAATTCGCTTGTATTTGAAGCGGACGGCGCACCCTTGTTGGTTATGACGTCGGGGGCACACCGTGTTGATACGGACCGACTCGCCGCTCAGCTGGGGTGTGACGTGATTCGCCGACCTGGTGCCGACTTTGTGCGAGAACACACTGGGCAACCCATTGGCGGTGTTGCGCCAGTGGGGCATCCACAGCCACTGACCACCATTGTCGACGAAGCCCTTGGACAATACGACGAGATTTGGGCGGCAGCGGGCCACCCACACTATGTTTTTCCCACAAATTTCGCAGAGCTTGTCGCGATGACCAATGGTCAGGTGCTGTCAGTAGGCCTGGAAGGTTAACGACTAGACGGACGCCAAGTACTCACGAATGTGTTGTGCGACCAGAATCGGCTCCTCGTAGTGAACTAAGTGACCACTGCCCGGGATCACGTGGATGTCGGCGTTCAGAAACTTCTCGTGCAGTTCACGCTGAACACTCACCGGTGTGATGTCGTCGAGCTCTGCAGCGATCAGGAGCGTCGGCGCCAGAATTTCTGATGCAAATTGACCGACGTTCGCCGAAACAGAAGCGTAATAGGCCCCCAAGAGCGCCTCGCGGTCCATGAAACTAGAAAAATACATATCGTGCTGAGAATGGATCCACTTGCGCAGCGGCTTGTCCTTCGTTTTAGCCATCAACACGCTCATTGCACGGACCATCACTGGCCAAGACAACATTGCAAGCCCTTGTTTGACCGGAATTCTGGCGCCAATTTCGTACCACAGCGATGCTACACGGGTGGCGATGCGGTTCGGGCCTTCCAAGGCGGGCTGGGCAATCGGATTAACAAGCACGATGGGTGCTTCACGTTCACCGCGCAGACCGCACGCAACAACGATTGAACCAAACGAGTGGCCCAATACGGGTGCGGTAGCCGTCCCTGTGTGAGCCAGAAACGCTCGAAGCCAATGTCCGAAATCTTCAATTCCGTGGGAAGCGTTTTCGAAAGGGGACGAGCTGCCAAACCCCGGAAGATCAGGGACAATGACCGTGTATTCACTCAGAGCACACGCAAAAAGTTCCAGACCATGGTGGTCACCACGAAAACCGTGAATAAGAACGATGGTTGGTGCGTCAGTTCCGGCCGAGTAAGTCCACCAATGAGTGTCAGAACCCGCAATCATTGCGGAACTCTCTGTCGCACCGCGACTCGCGAGAACCTCGGGATAGGGATAGACAACGGTCATTGGACTAGTTTAGAGCGGGCAGAATTTTTCTGTGCGTCGTAATTCCCTGCAGTTGAAAGGTTCCCCGTGAACACATCCACCATCACTCTGTCCAGTGACCCGGAATGGTACCGCAAGGCGGTTTTTTACGAAGTAATGGTGCGTTCATTCCTTGACACCAACGGGGATGGATACGGCGACTTCCGCGGCATGATCGATAAGCTCGACTATCTGCAGTGGCTGGGGATTGACGCAATTTGGCTGCCACCGTTCTTCCAGTCACCGTTGCGTGATGGTGGGTATGACGTAGCGGATTACCGCGAGGTATTGCCAACCTACGGTTCGACCGCGGACTTCGATGAATTTCTTCAGGGTGCACACGACCGCGGGATGCGCGTCGTCATCGATTTCGTCATCAACCACACCTCGGATCAGCATGTGTGGTTCCAAGAATCCCGCGCAAACCCCGAGGGTCCCTTTGGCGACTTCTATGTGTGGAGCGAAACAGACAAAAAATTCGAGAACGTTCGCATCATTTTCACGGATACGGAAACCTCAAACTGGGCCTTTGACGAACTTCGCGGACAGTATTACTGGCACCGTTTCTTCTCGCACCAGCCCGACCTGAACTTTGAAAATCTTGCAGTGCACGAAGCTGTGTTGGACATCGCTCGGTATTGGCTTGACAAGGGTGTCGACGGTTTCCGTCTCGACGCAATTCCCTATCTCTATGTCTCTGAGGGAAACACCGGCGAATCTGAACCGCCGACCCACGCGTTTATTCAGAAACTCCGCGCAATGATGGATCGTGAATACCCCGGCCGTATGCTCGTCGCCGAAGCATGTCAGCAGCCACACGAAGTAGTGGACTATTTCGGAACAGCGGAAACCCCGGAATGTCACATGGCGTTCAACTTCCCCGTGATGCCGCACATCTTCTATTCGTTGCGTTCGGAATCAGCTGCTGGTCTCGTGTCGACTCTGGAATCACTGCCCGAGGTCCAGTCTGGCGCGGCCTGGGGCGTTTTCCTGCGCAACCATGACGAACTGACTCTTGAAATGGTCACCGACGAGCAGCGGGCTCAGATGTACGAGTGGTACTCCCCCGATCCTCGTATGACCGTCAACGTCGGTATCCGTCGTCGTTTGGCACCGTTGCTCGACAACGATCGTTCACAGCTTGAACTGGCGAACGCTCTGCTGTTGTCGTTGCCGGGAAGTCCGTTCCTGTACTATGGCGACGAAATTGGCATGGGCGACGACATTTGGCTCGACGACCGAGACGCCTCACGAACCCCCATGCAATGGGATGACAGCGCTAACGCCGGTTTCTCGACAGCCGAACAGGACAAACTCTATTTGCCAGTGGTCTCGACTGATACCTTCGGGCCTCACGCAATCAACGTTGCGTCACAGCAGAACGATCCTTCGTCGCTGCTGTCATGGACGCGTGACATGTTGAAG
>CALBMG010000294.1 GCA_937896185.1 uncultured Microbacteriaceae bacterium
CCGCGCAGGCTGCGAGGGGCGACCGCTAAACCATCGAGACCCAACGAACGCAGCCGGCGGCGAATCGAATCCAGGCGTGAACGCCGAGACCCCACGACCAGCACGCTCTTGCCCGTGCGGACCAGTTCTGCAACCGAATTGACGATGGTTTGCGTGGCACCGGAGCCCGACGGGGTTCCCACCACAATCGAATTTCCGGCCACGATGTGCGCGACGATCAGTTCCTGCTCGGAATCAGCGTCCAACACCAGGGTGTCGGAATCCAGCGGCCGCGTATCGGGGTCACCCGGGTCGATCGCAGCGTGGCTCTCCGTCACCAGATACAGGGCGTTGGGGTTCCCCGCGACGGCATCCAAAATCGGGTGGGACAGGTTCGCCGAAGCACTCACCATGTCGGCGGCAACGTCCGACAGGTTGGCGATCGCCAACGCGGGAACCACATGAGCGCCAGGGATATGCGCGATCAACCCCTGCAGTCGGTCCAATGCCCCATTGGGTCGGAACGACCCGTTGTCATCGGTCAAGGCCACAAACGTGGACTCGTCGAGCCCGATACCGAACTGTGAAAACAGTTCCCGGGCCAAGGCGGGATTGAGGCGCAAACCCCCTTGCAGCGTTATTTCAATATCGTCTGCGCGTCGACGCAACCGCACCGGACGCACCAACATGGGGGCACAATATTCGGTGTCTCCCGCGCTCCACGTGACCAGACCGACCGCCAAATACACCGAGTCGATGCCGCGCGCGGCCTGCAGCTCGATGCCCTTGTCATTGATTCGGATCGCATTGTGACGCGCACGGTTCAACGCAACATCGTCGCGAACCAGGGTGCGCAACAGTGTCGGTGAACCCGCAAACAGTTGGGCGAGCCCACCGGGATGGCCCACACTGAACTCGATCGCGGTGTCGCGCGGGAAATGCAGCAACGGATTGACCCCGCCAATGGCGGCAAGTTCCTCTCGCCACTCAGCCCGGATGGGTTCGGCGATATCGATAGCGGGGGAATCCAGATCACCGCTGCTGATCGCAACAGGGTCGATGGTGACGGGAATCACACGCTTGGTGTCGTCGCCGTTATTGCCTGATTTTCCGAAGCCCCACATTGGTTCAGGTTAACCCGAAAACCTATGAATTTACTGGAGGCGCGACCGACAACCGGTGCCCCTGGAGGGACTCGAACCCCCAACCCTTTCCTTAGGACGGAACTGCTCTTCCATTGAGCTACAGAGGCCAGTGCCACCATTAACTCTTGACCATTTATTGCGTTCGCCTGTAGCGTCGGCACTGTGATGACCTCACCATTATTTCGCTTTCGCAGCCGTGCACAGTTTTTCATGGCCGCGCTACTTCTTGTTTCGATATCACCGCCCTCGGATGCCGCAATCGCTGACGCGAATGGCCCTATAATTAATTTCCTTCATTTTGATGGGGAATCGGCTCTCCAGGTTGCAATACGCGCAACAGAATCAAACAATCCGTCTGATGTTCTGAGGGTGTTGGACGCCATGTCCGAGGCGGCTTCTGCCGGCATCCTTGTCAAATACCCGGGGCTAGACGCAACATCCGCGGCAGCCCAAGTCGCGGAACTCGATCTCATAACATCCGTACTCGAATCCACCGTTTCAAGTTCGAGCTCGTCAAGCACGACACCTGCGCCACGTGCAACTCCGAGCGGCCCGGCCGGGGTGATTTTGGGTTATCCAGGAGCCGATAATCTTGCCTGGTACATTAACACAAGTGTTCATAAAACCGATTGCAATTTACTTTCGTGCTGGGACACTGACCGGAAAACAATTCGCATAATTATTGACCCGGGCTCGAGCGCATCCAAATACAACGTGAAGATCGACTATCCCCTGAACCAAACCGGTTCCATCGGAAGTATCACAACTAAAGTTGCAAGTTTCCGAAACGGTTATGCAAACGGCAGCGCGACTGCTGTATTAAGTGCAGGAAGCACGGAACGATTCATTCAACAACCGTTGCATCTGGTCGGAAACAATTTCTCGTTCGGCATCTCTCTCACAGCACCTATCGCGGGAAAGTATGTGACGGCTCAATATAAAACCCTGATCGGGACGTGCGCCAATGCAACCCCAACCACCTGCAGATGGTGAAGAAAGCCATCATAAGTTTGGGGTATTTTGCCCCTGAAGCTCCGTCCCCCCGACCGCCGGAGCCCTACGACGTTAATAAATTGCTTGACCTGATCGAGGACGGGACGCCACAGTTTCGCACTGAAGTTTGCGCCTTCCCTCGACTCCCTGCGGAGGCTCTGGAACGACTAGCGCGGGACTCTGACGAAAACGTCCGGCAAAGTCTGCTCCTGATCAACCGCGACCTCCCGGCTGAGCTGCTGATTCGTGTCGTGGAAGAGTTTCCAGAAGATTATGCGTTTGTATCCAAGCACCCCAATGCGCCCCTGTACATGAGTGAGCAGTGCGAAGTTGTGCGCATGCCTGAAGTTTCACTCCGAGCGTTTCTTGCCGCGCATAATGCGAACGCCGCACAGACTGCCGCGTTCCTGGCAATGCAATTGGAGCCTGAACTGACAGCAGGAGAAGCGTGGAAACGGGTACAACACCTTTCCGAATAACGCGACCGACAACCGGTGCCCCTGGAGGGACTCGAACCCCCAACCCTTTCCTTAGGACGGAACTGCTCTTCCATTGAGCTACAGAGGCCAGTGCCACCATTCAACCACGCGGGCGGCGGGCGCGCTGCGACTAGGCGGCGAGGTAATCACTCCACTGTGGGGCGGGACGCTCCATGCCGCGGACGAGCCATGCGGTTCCGTGCGGTTGCCGTGGCGTGAATGGCAGATCCCAGCCGATCTCGCGCAACGTGCGGTCCGCCTTGGCGTTGTTGCATTTCACACACGCCGCCACCAGGTTGTCCCAACTGTCGGCACCGCCACGGGATTTCGGCTGCACATGGTCGACGGTGGTGGCGCTGCCGTTGCAGTATGCGCAACGGAATCCGTCGCGTCGCAACACGCCTCGACGTGTCAAGGGGACGCCCTTGGTCATCGGAACGCGCACATAGCGAGCGAGGATGATCACCGAGGGTCGCTCCCACGTGGTGGCAATGCCGTACACGGGGTGCCCGGCGTCTCCCGCGAGGACTGATGCTTTGCCGGACATCACGAGCACGATGGCCCGTCGATCCGAGACGACTGCCAACGGCTCGTAGCCGGCGTTGAGAATGAGTGTGCGCATGAATGCTCCTTTATGCCCGCATGGATTTGCGTGCAGTGGGGGTCTGTGTGGTGCGTGTCGACGGCATAAAAAAAGCACCGCCCAATGGGCGATGCAGTGTGTGCGAGGCGCGCGGTTGCACGCTGTTGCTGTTCGTGGACCGTATGAGCCCTTCACGCCGGGATGACGTGATGGGACCCGCGGGCACAAACCTGTCGGTACGACCGTGTGTGATCACATTCCCAGAGTAGGCCCCTCGGGGGTTGTCTGGGTGAACGGCGCGTTAAATTCCGAGTCGGACAATGTAATAGTTGGTGGTCCAAATTTTGCGAACACCCACAACACCTCCGGCGCGGGGCGCATCGAGAATCATGCCGTTGCCCGCATAGAAGCCGTTGTGTCCGGGCATGATGACGAGGTCGCCGGGCACTGCGTCGGATTCCTTGATCGGCTTACCCAGTGCGGCCTGGGCCATCACGCCGTGGGGCAACGCCACACCAAACTGTGAATACACGAACTGGACGTACCCCGAGCAGTCGAAGCCCGCGGGCGATGCTCCACCGAAACGGTAGGGCACGCCTTGGTAGGAATATGCGACTTCCATGACCTTGGCCGAACTGAATTTGCCCGACAGCGGGGGGTTCTTGAGGAAGTCCTCAACCGAGGGGCCCGTGTAGGTGGGATATTCCACTGCGAAGCCCTGTCGGGCGAGTGCTGCGGCCGAGGTGATCTTGAAGTTTGCGAGCTCGATCGCGCTGTCGGAAGCAGAAGCGATGACCACCTGACCGTCGTCGACGGTGTTTTCGGTGTGTTCGTCAAAGGCGTACCCGGGAAGCGCAAACGCGCCGACGAATGCGGACGCGACAGTCACGACAAGAACACGACGCGCTGGGCTGTCGTGTTTAAAGCTGAGTGCACGGCCTAGCGCAGCGAAACCCTGCGAGACCGACGTGGCGATGGCCCGGTTGCGGCGAATAATGCTGCGCATCGTTCGCTGTCCCAGACGGAAAAAAGCATTTGCCAAGAGTATTCCTCCTGCGTCCAGGGAGCTTCACCCTTCCCATCGATTTGGTTTTGTGAACCGAGCTGCGATGGGCGTTGGGACGACATCTCGGTTGTGCCGGTGGGCTGGTTTGCTCTTCGGTACCCCACCAGTTTACCCGACATATGGGTTTTACGGGTTCAGGCGGACACTAACTCTAGTAATTCAGGGGTTTTACATAGATGTGGTTGGCGACATCCAGGTCGATATTCAACGCGGGTGTGCCGTCGACACTGACCCGAATTTCGGTGTCGACCAACGTGGCGCGCACAGTCGTTCCCGGCAGAATTCCCGACTGGACAATCAGACGGAACAGGTCGTAATCCATCTGAATGGGTTCCCCCAAGCGGTCGACGACCACGTCGGTGTCGAGGGCGGCACGCAGCGCCTGGCCGGCATGCGCCTGCTCGTGGTCGAGGACAACGGCTTCAACCAGCAGGTGGCGCAGGACATCCGTTACCTCATCCGCATGGAGCCCGGCGTGCAGACGCCCGAGCTCACGCTCACCAACGGCAGCGGCTCCTGCCGCGACACCGGCTGGCTGCTGGTGCAACTGCTGCGCCACCTGGGACTGGCGGCGCGCTTCGTCTCGGGCTACCTGATCCAGCTGGCGCCCGATGTGAAATCGCTCGACGGCCCGAGCGGCACCGAAGTGGACTTCACCGACCTGCACGCCTGGTGCGAGGTGTATTTGCCCGGCGCAGGCTGGGTGGGCCTGGACCCGACCTCGGGCCTGCTGGCCGGTGAAGGCCACATTCCGCTGGCCTGCACCCCGCAGCCCTCAGCGGCGGCGCCCATTGAGGGCTTGATGGACAAGGCCGAGGTCGAGTTCAGCCACGAGATGAAGGTCACCCGCATCCACGAGTCGCCCCGCGTGACCAAACCTTACTCCGACGAGCAGTGGGCCGATGTGCTCCAACTGGGCGAGCAGGTCGATGCGCAACTGGTGGCCGAGGACGTGCGCCTGACCATGGGCGGCGAGCCCACCTTTGTGTCCACCCAGGACCGCGATGGGGCCGAATGGAACACCGACGCCCTGGGCCCCACCAAACGCGGCCTGGCCACCGAGCTGGTGCACAAGCTGCGCCAGCAATACGGCCAGGGCGGCTTCCTGCACTTTGGTCAAGGCAAGTGGTACCCGGGCGAGCAACTGCCGCGCTGGGCGCTCAGCATTTACTGGCGCGCCGACGGCACGCCCTGCTGGCAAAACCCCGAGGTGTTTGCCGACGAACGCGAACCGCAGCGCTACACCAGCGCCGATGCGCTGCGCTTCATGGAAGGGCTCACAGGGCAGCTAGGCCTTTCCAGCGACACCGTGCTGCCCGGGTTTGAGGACACCTGGTACTACCTCTGGCGTGAACGCCGATTGCCCGTGAACGTGGACCCGTTTGATGCGCGCCTTGACGACGAGATGGAACGCAACCGCTTGCGCCGCGTCTTCAGCCAGGGTCTGGACCAAGCCGTGGGCTATGTCCTGCCGCTACAGCCGGTGGACACAGGCAACCCGGCACTGACTGCCTGGCAGACCGGGCGCTGGTTTGTGCGCGAAGAACGCATGTACCTCATGCCCGGCGACTCGCCCATGGGCTGGCGCTTGCCGCTGGACTCGCTGCCCTGGGCTGCCCCCACCGACCGCTGGCACCAGATCGAGCAAGACCCCTTCGCTTTGCGGGCTGCCTTGCCTGCCGCGCCCACGCTGCTGCAAACGCGCCCCTTGGGCATGACCGCCCATTCGGCTGCCAGCGGTGCCCATGGCTCGGCCGCCGTGCCAGCCCAGCCCGTGTCGCGCTTCGTGTCCGACCCGTCGGTGGTGCGCACCGCCTTGTGCGTGGAAGTGCGCGACCCGAATCGCGCCAACGGCCCCCAAGCCGAACGAGATGCCGAGAAAAAAGGCGAAAAATCCGGCGTGCTCTACGTCTTCATGCCGCCCCTGGCGCGGCTGGAAGACTACCTGGCCCTGGTGAACGCCGTCGAAGCCACCGCCTTGAAGCTGGGCCTGAAGATCGTGATGGAAGGCTACCCGCCACCCCGCGACCCGCGCCTGAAACTCTTGCAGGTCACCCCCGACCCCGGCGTGATCGAGGTCAACATCCACCCGGCCCACAACTGGACCGAGCTGGTCGAGCACACCGAGTTTTTGTACCAAGCCGCTTTCGAGACGCGCCTGTCGGCCGAGAAGTTCATGACCGACGGCCGCCACACCGGCACGGGCGGCGGCAACCACATCGTGATGGGCGGTGCCACACCTGCCGACAGCCCGTTTTTGCGACGCCCCGAG
>CALBMG010000295.1 GCA_937896185.1 uncultured Microbacteriaceae bacterium
TTCTTAAATTTGTGGATGATTCCGGCGACATTGACGAGAGCATCGACCTGGCCGTGCTTGCGTTTGATCGCGGCGGGAAGTTTGGCGACGGCCTCACGGTCAGCGATATTGACCACATGTGTCGAGATTTGTAATCCCAGATCCCCTGCAAGGGTGACAGTTTCGGCGAGTCCGGCCTTGTTGACATCGATTGCGGCGACTTTTGCGCCACGTCGAGCGAGCTCGAGCACGACCTCGCGGCCGATTCCTGCTCCGCCGCCGGTGACGACGAGAACTTTGTCCGAAACCTTCATGATGACTCCCTTGGTAGATCGTGATGTTGTTAATCTAACACTCTGTGCGCTAAATGTGTGTTTGTTATTACTGCCCCGCGTCGTTCCATACAACGTGTCCGTCAATCCAGGTCTCTGTGACGCGAATAGACGACAACTCGTGCGGCAACGTGGTCAGCGGGTTGCCGTCGAGCACGAGGAAATCCGCCGTCGAGCCCACCACGAGCCTTCCGCGTGAATCTGACAACGACTGATACGCGGAGCCCGAGGTATAGGCGTCAAGCGCGGATTCAACCGAAATCCGTTGCGACGGAATCCAGCCGCCCTCGGGTGCCCCGTCCGAATTCTGACGGCTGACCGCCACCTGTACGGCGGGTCGCCAATCGGCCGTCGTCACCGGCCAGTCGCTGCCCATCGAGACTGCGGCGCCAGAGGCGATCATGTCGGCAATGCGGTACTGCTGCTCGGCGCGTTCCGGCCCTAAACGCGGTGCTGTCTGTTCGACCATTACATCGTCCATTTGCGCCCAATACGGTTCAAAATTTGCGATAACCCCCAATTGGGCGAATCGTGGCGTATCGGCGGGATTCAGCACATGGACGTGAGCGATTACAGGACGCCGGTCACGTTCCCCATTCAGTTCGGTGACCTGTTGAATGACGTCCAAGGCGCGCCTCACTGCGGCGTCGCCAATTGCGTGCAGGTGCAGTTGGAAACCCAGCGCGTCAACCTCCAGTGCTGATTGCAGCAGCTCGTCGTGCGACCAGTTTGCGATTCCCCGGTCGTCTTCGGGTCTGTCCGCGTAGGGTTCGAGCATGTCTGCCGTGAAGTTTTCGACCACACCATCGACAAAAAATTTTATGCTGTGGCATGTCAGCAGGGGATGGTTGAGTAACTCCACGGCGGACCGATCTCGACTAAACCCACTGATTTGTTCACGCCACGATGCCGGTTCCGCCTTGAGTGCAAGGTTTACGCGGACGTGCAGACGGTCTCGTTTCGCTGCCTCGAGGTAACCCTGCACATCGTGGGGTTCAACCCATGCGTCCTGGACCCATGTGACGCCCAAGCGTGCGTACTCGGCTGTCGCCCAATCAATGCAACGCACGAGAAAGTCGAGTGACCGCGCGGGCATTGCAGATTTCATGAGGTCGATAGCACCGTATTCCTGCAGGGTTCCCAATGGGCTGCCGTCGTCTCGGCGAACTATGCGCCCCAAGGGCGGCTCGGGTGTGGAGCCGTCGATGCCTGCGGCACGGAGCGCAGCGCTGTTCACCCAATAAGTGTGGTAATCCT
>CALBMG010000296.1 GCA_937896185.1 uncultured Microbacteriaceae bacterium
CCGCGGTCAGCGCACCAAGACCAACGCTCGTACCCGTAAGGGACCGAAGCGCACCGTCGCCGGCAAGAAGAAGGCCGGCCGCTAAGCGCGGCCCGAGAGGGAAAAGGAAAGAATTATGGCAGCACCTAAGTCCGCCGCTCGTAAGCCGCGTCGTAAGGACAAGAAGAACATCGCAGTGGGTCAGGCTCACATCAAGTCGACGTTCAACAACACCATCGTGTCAATCACCGACCCCACCGGTGCCGTTATCAGCTGGGCATCGTCCGGTGGAGTCGGCTTCAAGGGTTCGCGCAAGTCGACTCCGTTCGCCGCACAGCTTGCCGCCGAGTCGGCTGCACGCCAGGCTCAGGAGCACGGCATGAAGAAGGTTGACGTGTTCGTCAAGGGACCGGGATCGGGCCGCGAAACCGCGATTCGTTCGCTGCAGGCCGCAGGCCTCGAGGTCGGCACCATCACCGATGTGACCCCTCAGGCTCACAACGGTTGCCGTCCCCCGAAGCGTCGCCGCGTCTAACTCGCCTCGTTTTCTGTGAGGTGGTCGCAAGACCACCTCACCCCCCAAAACTGAACAGTCGCACTTCCGACTAGACCGTGAGAAGTGTCATATAGCGGACACTGACCGAAAGGAATACACGTGCTCATTGCACAGCGCCCCACTTTGACCGAAGAATCGACCTCGTCGAACCGCTCGTTGTTCATCATCGAGCCCCTCGAGCCTGGTTTTGGTTACACCCTCGGCAACTCGCTTCGTCGTACCCTGCTGTCGTCGATCCCTGGTGCAGCAGTCACCAGCATTCGCATCAGCGGCGTGCTTCACGAGTTCGACATCATCCAGGGTGTCACCGAAGACGTCACCGAAATGATCTTGAACATCAAGAACATCACCGTGTCGAGCGAAAACGACGAGCCCGTCACCGCTTACCTGCGTAAGCAGGGCCCCGGTGTCGCAACCGCAGCAGACATCACCGTCCCCGCTGGCGTTGAGGTTCACAACCCCGAGCTCGCAATTGCGACCCTCGGCGAGGGTGCAACCCTCGAAATCGAGTTCACTATCGAACGTGGCCGTGGCTATGTTTCGGCAGCTCAGAACCGCAACGAATACCAGGCTGCAGGCGTTATTCCGATCGACTCGATCTATTCGCCCGTCACCAAGGTCACCTACCGCGTCGAGGCAACTCGTGCTGGTGAGCGCACCGACTTCGACCGTCTCGTTGTAGACGTTGAAACCAAGTCGGCAATCTCGCCTCGTGATGCTGTCGCATCTGCCGGTGGAACCCTGGTCGAACTGTTTGGTCTCGCACGCGAGCTCAACACCGAAGCTGAAGGCATCGAAATCGGACCCCGTCCGGAAGAAGTTGTCGAGGTTGAGGGTCTCAGCACTCGCATCGAAGAACTGGACCTCACCGTCCGCTCGTTCAACTGCCTCAAGCGTGAGGGCATCAACACCCTCGCCGAGCTCGTTGCACTGAACGAACACCAGCTCATGAACATCCGCAACTTCGGACAGAAGTCGGTCGATGAGGTTAAGGACAAGCTCGTTGAGCTCGGCCTGACCCTCAAGGACTCGATGCCGGGCGTCGACAACGCCTACTTCTACGAGGCCAACGAAGACTAATTTTTCTGAACCTTTGGTTCGGATTCTGACAGGAGAACAGAACAATGCCTAAGCCCGCAAAGGGACCCCGCCTCGGTGGCGGACCCGCACACGAGCGTCTGCTGCTTGCGAACCTCGCAGTAGCACTTTTCACCCACAAGTCGATTCAGACGACCGAGACCAAGGCCAAGCGCCTTCGTCCCCTCGCTGAGCGCCTCGTCACCTTCGGAAAGCGCGGAGACCTGCACGCACGTCGTCGTGCACTGTCGATCCTGCGCAACAAGGCTGCAACTCACGAACTCTTCGCCGAGATTGCACCCCTCGTTGCACTGCGCGAAGGTGGCTACACCCGCATCATCAAGACCGGCTACCGCAAGGGTGACAACGCACCCATGGCCGTAATCGAGCTGTGCCTCGAGCCCGTCAACCCCAAGCCCAAGGCAAAGAAGGCTGCAGCACCCGCTGCCGCAGCTGCCGCTGTCGTGGCTCCTGAGGTTGTCGAGGAAGTTGCCGCAGTCGAGGCCGTTGAGGTTGAGGTTGCAGCAGAGGCTCCCGCAGCAGCAGAAGCAGCTGAATAGGGTTAACCTTTCACACGAAGGCCCGGGGTTCGCCCCGGGCCTTCGTCGTTGGTGTGGCAGAATTCCATGGTGAGATTACGACTCGATATTGCCTATGACGGCACCGACTTCGACGGCTGGGGAACCCAGCCCGATCGTCGTACTGTGCAGGGTGAAATCGAGAACGCGTTGGCGACGATTTTCCGTTGCGATGAATCCGATGTGCGGCTCGTTGTCGCGGGCCGAACGGATGCCGGCGTCCACGCGACGGGGCAGGTCGCCCACTTTGATTGCCCCGAGGGCATGACACCTGCGCGCTTGTTTCACCGCCTGCGGTCGTTTCTCAGTGCGGGGGATGTGGTTATCACCGCGGTGACCG
>CALBMG010000297.1 GCA_937896185.1 uncultured Microbacteriaceae bacterium
TTACGTCTCTGACGCGGGAATGTCCGCCGCGGGACGGTTCTACTTGTACGTCGCACACCCCACACTGCACACTGCAGAGACCTTTGACGAATCGTGTCCGATCCGCGAGAAAGGCATCGCCGTATTGGGCTGCTATGACCCGAATACGGACACGATTCACCTGCTGGACATCACCGACGACACCGTGACAACGCTGGAGCCGGTCGTCGCAGCGCACGAAATGCTGCACGCCGTCTGGGCGCGATTCGATGACGGCGAACGTGATGCCGTCGGCGCACTCGTCAACGCAGCCTTTGACGCACTGCCAGAGGGGTCCCTCACCGAACGACTGACCCCGTATCGCAGTGCGTCTCCACAGGCTCGCGTGAATGAACTCTTTGCCATACTCGGCACCGAGGTCTCGGAGCTTCCCAACGAATTAGAGGCCATCTACGAACGCTATTTCGATCGGCGCAACTCCGTTGTGGAACTCGCGGATTGCGCCACCGCGGTCTTTGCATCGATCACGTCGGAAATTGCGGACAACGTTGCTGCTATACAGTCATCCGAAGCCGTATTGGCGAAACGTCTGGCGAAATACACGAAGTTGCGGACGAAACTGGACGAGGATGTCGCCGCCTTCAACGACCAAGCAGACACGCCAGGGGCTTTCCCCTCGAGCTCTGAATTTTCTGCAGCTAGGGCCGCGTTGACCGAACGTTCAAGAATTTTGACCAAGATGCGCGACAAATACAACGAACTCGTATCCGTCCACAATGACCTCATTGCACGCTTGTCCGTGCTCAATGCACAAGCCCTGGCCTTGAATGAGGCATTGGGCATTGACGCCGCCGAGTACGCTCCCGTCGAGGTATCCCCAGCGGCATAAATTGCCTCGTTATCCGCAGACCGTAATTGAGCCTCGACACCATGCGGCAAACCTCTGTAGCCTCAAGGCATGACAACACACGATTCGATCATCCGCTTGGACAGCCCCATCGGGCGTATTGAAGTCACGGCCTGTGACGGCCGCATCATCGGACTGAACATCGAACGAAATGGGGGTCTTCCCCATGACAACGAGGCTGAAAACCCGTCACCCGTTCTCGCCGAGGCCGCACAACAGTTGCGGGAATACTTCCGTGGTGAACGACGGACATTTGACCTGCCAGTGTCGCTGAGCGGTACCTCGTTCCAGTCGTCGGTGTGGGGCGAACTCAACAGCATCCCCTACGGCGCTGTGCGCTCGTATGGCGAGGTTGGTGCCGCCACAGGCCGGAAGACTGCCGGTCGCGCTGTCGGAGGCGCTGTCGGCGCAAATCCCATTCCCATCATCGTTCCCTGCCACCGTGTCCTTGCCAGCGATGGCAGAATCACGGGGTACTCCGGCGGGAACGGCATCCCCACAAAGGTGTGGCTGCTGGATCTCGAAGGAATCCCCCACCGATGAACTCGGTGAATGTCGGGGCCGACGGGCTCGCACGCTGTGCATGGAGCGGCACAGATCCCCTGTACCAGGAATACCACGACACAGAATGGGGCGTCCCAGTCCACGGTGATCGGGAAATGTTTGAACGCCTCAGCCTCGAAGCCTTCCAGTCGGGTCTTTCCTGGATCACCATTCTCAAACGCAGGGACGGATTTCGCCGCGCGTTCGCAGGATTCGACCCCGAAGCCATCAGCGCGTTTACCGACGTGGACCGTAAACGATTAATGTCCGATACCGGCATTATTCGAAACCGCGCAAAAATCGATGCCACGATACGGAATGCAACGGTAACCGCAGCATTAATGCGCGAATCCCCCGGCGCACTCACAGAACTCATCTGGAGCATGGCACCCACGAACCGCCAGGGCCCACCCGATCAACTGTCCGACGTACCCGCCATCACGCCGGAATCCCGCGCTCTCGCCGTCGCATTGAAAAAGCTCGGCTTCGCATTCGTTGGACCGACCACGGCGTATGCACACATGCAAGCCGTCGGCGTCGTCAATGACCACGTGGCGGACTGCCATCGAGCCCAGCACTAATCACGAGACCGCCTAGACAGCGAGCACTACTGAATCACCTCGCAGGGACAAATCCAGCCCTTGCGAAGCACCCCACGACACGAAATCATCGGCAGAAGCAATGTCCGGCATTGAATTCACCAAGGCACGCACCAACTCGCCCTTGTGTTTCTTATTGAAATGGTTCAGTGCCGCTCCCCCATCCTTGGTCACAACTTCCAAATAGGACGAGGGAATCAACGCAGGGATGGGACCCAGTTCGCGGTACCCGCCGCTGCGCGCATCCAGAATCCACCTACTTCCGGCGCCCGCCAAAACTTCCGACACAGTGGACGACCACCGAGCCGTCATTGACAGGCCACCGAGACGAGAGCTCGCTGACAGTCGATACGCCGGAATGGAATCCCCCGCACGAATAAGGCCCCACAGGCTCGATTGAACGATAACGTGCTCGTTCGCCCACGACCACTGGTCGACCATCCAATCGGCGGCGCCCGTCTCGGCATACAGGACCCCGGTGTAGCGCTTGAGGGCCGGCAACACAACCCCGGAATCTAACGCCAGATTGTGCTCCACCTCGGACACCGATTTGGGGCCCAACTTCAACATTCGAGCTGCAGCAGGCGGATCGTTCCTCGAAATGTGAGCCAGGGCATCCGCCGCCTCGCGGCGTATCGGATCGAGTTGGGGAAATGATAAGGCGGGGTAACCGGTTCTACCCGGTACCCCGCCCTGAACCTTAGTTTCCGAAGGTGGAAGCAGCAGAAGCACTATTCGGCCAATGCCGCCTGGCGTGCGACAACCATCACGGTGTTGTGCTCGACCGACAGGAAGCCGCCCTCAGCATTGGCGACAATGATGCCATCGTCAGCCGTGTGAATGCGAACCTCGCCTGCGGCAGCCAACACACCGAGGAAGGGCTCGTGACCGGGAAGAACACCCAGTTCGCCCTCGCTGGTGCGAGCGACAACCATGTTGGCTTCGCCGGCCCAGACCTCACGGTCCGAGGCGACGACGCGAACAGTCAGAACAGCCATGTTTAGCCGTTTTCCTTCTGAATCTGAGCCCACTTCTCTTCAACATCCGAGATAGCACCAACGTTGAAGAACGCCTGCTCTGCAACGTGGTCGAACTCACCCTTGGCAATTGCGTCGAACGACTCGATGGTGTCCTTGAGGGGCACGGTCGAACCTTCAACACCGGTAAACTTCTTCGCCATATAGGTGTTCTGCGACAGGAACTGCTGGATACGACGCGCACGCGAAACGGTAATGCGGTCTTCCTCGCTCAGTTCGTCAACACCGAGGATGGCAATGATTTCCTGAAGTTCCTTGTTCTTCTGCAGGATCGCCTTGACGGTGGTTGCAACACGGTAGTGGTCGGTGCCGATGTAACGAGGGTCGAGGATACGGCTCGTCGAGGTCAGCGGGTCCACTGCGGGGTACAGACCCTTCGACGCGATTTCACGGCTGAGTTCCGTGGTGGCGTCGAGGTGGGCGAAGGTGGTCGCGGGTGCAGGGTCGGTGTAGTCATCGGCGGGCACATAGATGGCCTGCAGCGACGTAATCGAGTGACCGCGGGTCGAGGTAATACGCTCCTGGAGCAGACCCATTTCGTCAGCGAGGTTGGGCTGGTAACCCACAGCCGAAGGCATACGACCCAGAAGGGTCGAAACTTCGGAACCTGCCTGAGTGAAACGGAAGATGTTGTCGATGAACAACAGAACGTCCTGCTTCTGAACGTCACGGAAGTATTCCGCCATGGTCAGAGCTGACAGTGCGACACGCAGACGGGTTCCCGGCGGCTCGTCCATCTGGCCGAAGACGAGGGCGGTCTTGTCGAACACGCCAGCTTCTTCCATTTCGTGGATGAGGTCGTTACCTTCACGGGTACGCTCACCAACACCGGCGAATACCGACACACCACCGTGGTCCTGGGCAACGCGCTGGATCATTTCCTGGATAAGAACGGTCTTACCCACACCAGCACCACCGAACAGACCGATCTTTCCACCCTGTACGTAGGGGGTCAGGAGGTCGATGACCTTGATACCGGTTTCGAAGAGCTGAGTCTTCGACTCGAGCTGGTCGAATGCGGGAGGCGTGCGGTGGATGGGCCAACGCTCGGACACCTCGATGGTGCCGTCGCCGTTGAGGACCTCACCCAGAACGTTGAAAACCTTACCCTTGGTGACATCACCAACGGGCACCGAGATGGGTGCACCAGTGTCGGTGACTTCCTGGCCGCGGACGAGGCCGTCGGTGGGCTTCAGCGCGATGGCACGAACAAGGTCGTCGCCGAGGTGCTGTGCAACCTCGAGCGTTAGAGTGATGGTCTCTTCGCCCAGGGTGTAGGTGGTCTGGAGAGCGTTGTAGATACCGGGAATCGCGTCGTGCGGGAACTCGATGTCAACAACGGGACCGGTGACGCGGGCGATACGGCCCACGCCGGACTTGGTCGTGGTCTTCTTAGCAGCCATGGTTGTCCTTTTTTCTGGTTACTTCGCCGAGACCAGTGCGTCGGCGCCGCCGACGATCTCGGAAATTTGCTGGGTAATTTCGGCCTGACGAGCGTTGTTCGCGAGGCGGGTGTACTGCTGAATGAGTTTGTCGGCGTTGTCCGTCGCGCTCTTCATAGCCTTCTGACGCGCGGCGTGCTCTGCGGCAGCAGACGACAGCATTGCGGCAAAAATACGGTTCTCGATGAAGGCGGGAAGCAATGCATCCAAAACTTCAAAACCGTGGGGCTCGAATTCGTACAGGGGAAGAACTTCGTTCGATGCGGGGTACTCGTCGGCTTCGACAACCTCGAGGGGAAGCAGTCGGACGACCTGAGGAACCTGCGACACGAGGCTCACGAACTGGTTGTGAACGATGTGAATTTCATCGACACCACCTTCTTCGTAGGGCTTCAAGAAGTGTTCGATCAGTGCAGTAGCGATTTCCTGAGCTGTTTCCACCTCGGGACGATCGCTGGAACCCATCCACTGCTGTTCAGAGGCACGCTGGCGGAATGCAAAGTACTGCACAGCCTTGCGACCCACCAAGTAGTAGACAATCTCTTTGCCTTCACGCGTCAGACGCTCGGTCAGTTCGCCGTTCTCGCGCATTACCTGCGACGAGAAAGCTCCCGCGAGACCACGGTCCGAGGTGAACACTACGACAGCCGCACGACGCGCGTTCGGCGCTTCGGTGGTCAACGGGTGATCAACATTCGAACCGGTTGCGACGGCCGATACAGCGCGGGTCAGAGCCTGCGAGTACGGTGCCGCCGAAGTCAGGCGGGCCTGAGCCTTCTGAATACGCGAGGCAGAGATGAGCTCCATTGCACGCGTGATTTTCTTCGTCGTCTGGGCAGACTTAATTTTCTGCCTGTAGATGCGAAGCTGCGCTCCCATGGTTCTCCTCCTCTCGTATCTCTAGTTACTTGCGCTTGCGCTCTTTGACGATCTTCGCCTGCTTGATGTCACCAGCGGGCATAGCCTCGAACTCTTCAGTTCCGGCCTGAACGCCACCGGCTGCACCGGAAACGAACGTCTTCTGGAACTTTTCGATTTCCTTCTCGAGCGATGCCTCGGTCTTGTCGTCCAAGACGTTGGTGCTGCGCAGGGTGTCGAGGATGTCAGTGTTGCGACGGAGGTGCTCGAGGAGCTCCTTTTCGAAACGCAGCACGTCGGTGACCTCGAGCTCGTCGAGCTTGCCCTTGGTACCAGCCCAAATCGACACAACCTGCTCTTCGACGGGGTACGGCGAGTACTGAGGCTGGCGCAGGAGCTCGGTGAGGCGTGCACCACGTGCGAGCTGACGGCGGCTAGCGGCGTCGAGGTCCGATGCGAACATAGCAAATGCTTCGAGCGAGCGGTACTGAGCCAGTTCGAGCTTCAACGTACCCGAGACCTTCTTGATCGACTTGACCTGGGCGTCACCACCAACACGCGACACCGAGATACCCACGTCAACAGCGGGACGCTGGTTGGCGTTGAACAGGTCGGACTGCAGGAAGATCTGGCCGTCGGTGATCGAAATCACGTTGGTGGGGATGTATGCCGAGA
>CALBMG010000298.1 GCA_937896185.1 uncultured Microbacteriaceae bacterium
TGTTGACCGACCACGGTTCCGTTTTTTCGTTGCTCGCGTTCCGGTTCCTTGTAGCCAGCGTCATCATGATTGTGGTGTGGGCGGTACGGCGCGAGGGTTTCGTGGATCGACGCGGACTGTTGATTGCGATCATGTTTGGAATCACCCAGGCCGGGATTCTGAGCCTCGAAACGTGGGGTGTGAAGTACACCAGTGCCACCAACGCCGGCCTGATTATCAGCATGACCATCGTGTTTACACCGATTCTGGAATCCGCGTGGATGAAACGATGGCTGCCGCGCGGATACTTTGTGGGTGCTGTCGCCGCCGTCGTTGGCGTGGTCTTGTTGGTGTCGGGTGGTGGTTTCGACCAGTTGAACTGGGGAGACGCCTTGATGTTGGCCGCCGCTATTACGCGGTCGATTCACGTGACGGCGATGGGCCGGTTGACCGCGGGATTCACCTACGGCTCGGTCACAATCACTCTGATTCAAACACTGGTGTGTGCCGTGTTGTTTACGCTCGCAGACCTGCCGGGCGTCATCGCGAGTGCACAAAGCTATGGCCTGTGGGAGTGGCTTGATGTCCTGTATTTGGCTGCGGCATGCACCGTGTTTGCGTTCCTCGTGCAGCTGTGGGCGATTCGCCGAACGTCGGCTGCACGCGTCAGCTTGTTGCTGGGCACCGAGCCGATTTGGGCGGTCATCGTGGGTGTCGGGCTGGGGTCCGAGGTCATCACCTGGCTGGGAATTGCGGGTGCGCTGTTGATAGTGGGCGGCAGCTACCGGGCGCAGGGCATCGAGCTGCGACACCGATTGGCGGCACAGTCCGGCGCACAGAACGCCGAATAAGCCTGTCTAGCCCAGTTCGGACAACACTCGGTCGATGATGTCGAGGCCCGCCCGAGCTTCCTCGGCGGTGACCACACACGGTGGCACGACGTGCAAGCGGTTGTCGGCGATGAAGGGCAACAGTCCAGCACCCAACAGGGCTGACTTCAGCGCGCCCATCCAGGCGGAGGTCACGGGTGCCTTGGTGTCTCGGTCGGCCACGAATTCGATGGCCCAGAACACGCCGGATCCGCGCACATCGCCGATCATGTTGTGGCGTGACGCCAATTCGGAGATCCCGGGGCCCAGCACGTCGTTGCCAATCATGCGGGCATTGTCGACGACGCCCTCGTCCTCCATCGCGGTGATTGTGGCGACGATGCTGGCGCAGGCCAGAGGGTGACCCGAATAGGTCAGACCGCCGGGGAAGACTCGGTCGTCAAATGTGGCGGCAATGGGATCCGAAATGATGACACCTCCGACAGGGATGTAACCCGAGTTCACGCCCTTCGCGAACGTGATGAGGTCGGGGGTCACATCGAACGCGTCGAACGCGAACCATTCGCCGGTGCGACCGAACCCGGCCATGACTTCGTCGAGGATCAGCAGAATTCCATAGCGGTCACAGATCTCACGAACACCGGCGAGGTAGCCGGGGGGAGGCGTGAGGATTCCGGCGGTTCCCGGAACTGTCTCGATCAACAGTGCGGCGATGGATGCGGCACCTTCCGCTTGGACGACACGTTCCAAGTGGTGCAGCGCTCGTGCGGTTTCTTCGGCGGGAGTCGTCGCCCAGTATTCGGAACGGTACAGGTAGGGGCCGAACACGTGGTGGTGTCCTCGAGCGAACTCGTTGGGAATGCGACGCCAGTCACCGGTGGCGACGATGGCGGCGCCCGTATTGCCGTGGTACGAGCGATAGAACGAAATCACCTTGTCGCGGCCCGTGTGCAGGCGGGCCATGCGGATGGCGTTTTCGTTGGCGTCGGCGCCACCGTTCGTGAAGAAGACTTTGTTGAACCCGTCGGGTGCGTGGCCCAGGATTTTCTGGGCTGCGAGAGCGCGAATGTTGTTCGCGTGGGCAGGGGCGACAGTCGTCAGGACGTCGGCCTGTTGCTTGATGCCCTCGATTACGGCGGGGTGTTGGTGACCGATGTTGACGTTGACGAGCATGCTCGAGAAATCGAGGTAGGTGTTGCCCTCGTAGTCCCACACTGTGCTGCCCGAACCGCCGGCAATCACGAAGGGTGCGAGGCTTCCTTGGGCTGACCACGAGTGGAAGACCGAAGCGGTGTCGGCGTCGCGTACAGCGGCATTGTTGGCGGGGTTGCGCAGTGAATCGTTCATGGTGTCCTTGTCGTCGTTGACTGGTTTGAGCCTACCAATTTCGGTGCCGCTCGGGTGGTGTGTCGTCGAGGCTCGGACTGGGGCGTGGCGGGGGTGCTACCGTGATGCTCACACCCTTGATTCTGTTGAAGGAACCCCTCGATGTCGAAGCGCCCCACAATCCACGATGTGGCCGAGCGCGCGGGTGTCTCGAAATCGCTGGTGGGCATGGTGTTTGCGTCGTCCGAGGGCGTCGGCGCTGTTCGCCGGGAACGCGTATTGCGCGCCGCAGCGGAATTGGGGTACACGCCGAACGCGTGGGCGCGCTCGTTGCGGTCGAGTTCGGCCGGGTTTGTGGGCATCATCGTCGCCGATTTTCACAACCCGTTGTTCACGGAAATCGCTGATTCCGCTCGCCAGTTGCTCGCGCAGCAGGGCGTGTTCAGTTTCGTCTCGGTGGCGTCAATTGTGGATGGCCCTGCGGGCCCGGTGCTCGATCCGGCGCCAATTCAGCACCTGCTCGATTTGAAGCCCAGCAGCATTCTGATTGTCGGGGGACTGCCTGACCACGGGCCGTTCGCGTCGTTGCCCGAGGATTTCCCCGTGGTGATTGCTTTGTCGTCCGCAACCGATGCGCCTGATGCGGCGGTGGTGCGCAGCGACGATTCTGTGGCGATGAATTTGTTGTGCACGCATCTGCGGGGACTCGGACATCGGCACATAGCCTATGTGGGTCCGGCAGGTCGTTTGGTGGCGGATCGTCGCCGCGATGAATTTGTGGCTCAAGCGCGGCGATTGGACTTGGACTTCGTGACGGTGTCAACCGGTGGAAGCACCGATGAACGTGGTGGCGACGAGGCCGCGACTGCGGTGTTATCGGCGGATCCGTCGGTCACCGCCATTGTGTGCTTCAACGACAATGTTGCATTCGGTGTGCAGGACGCAGTGTCACGAGCCATGCAGACGGGGCATGTGCCCGTAGCGGTCACGGGGTATGACAACACATATATCGCGCAGCTGGAGAGAATTTCTCTGACCTCGATCGAGCAGGAAACGTCGGAAATCGTGCGTGTGGCCTGTGATTTGCTGGCAAATCGCGACGAGTGGCGAGACCATCGGGGCACGGAGACTTTGGTGGACCCGGGTCTGGTCATCCGTTCGTCGACCACGGCGGTCACCCCCCTCGCAATTTAGGGGTGTTGCGTCGGGAATTTTGGTGGTACTGTTTCCACAACTTGGAACGTTCCATTTTTTGCACACAGGGGAAGACAATGACGTCACACAACATGCTGATTAACGGCAGCTGGGTTCCCGCATCGGACTCAGCCGTGGATGAAATTCGTTCCCCGTATTCGTCAGAATTGGTAGGGACCGTACCCCGGGCGACGCTCGCAGACGTGAACACGGCTATCACTGCGGCCCACGAAGGCTTCCGGGTCTGGAGTCGCACTCCGGCCCACCAACGGGTTGCGATCCTCAACGCAGCAGCAGCCTTAGCCGATCAACGAGCCCCAGAAATCGCTCGAATCATCGCCGCGGAAAATGGCAAATCGCTCATCGAAGCCCAAGGCGAAGCGGGACGATCGGGCGACATTATTCGGCTGTCCGCATTCGAGGGTTCGCAACTGTACGGTGACACCCTTCCGCTCGACGCCAACCGTGGAACTGGGTTCGACAAAATCGGTTTCACAATTCGGCAGCCCGTCGGTGTGGTCGTCGCGATCTCGCCTTTCAACTATCCGGCGCTCCTCGTGTTGCACAAGATTGCGCCCGCTCTGGCCGCCGGAAACTCGGTTGTGCTGAAGCCTGCGCGGGCAACACCACTGACAGCCTTGGCAATTGCCCAGTGCTTTGTGGACGCGGGACTTCCCGAGGGCGTACTCAACGTGGTAACAGGCCAGGGCGGGGTCCTGGGCGGGGCACTCGTATCCGATAGTCGGGTACGCAAAATTTCATTCACCGGCTCCACCGCGGTGGGGGAACACATTGCAGCCTCTGCTGGGATCAAAAAACTCTCACTCGAGCTGGGTGCATCGGGTCCCGTGATTGTCGCAGCGGACGCCGATATTGAGGCGGCGGCAACATCGATTGCGCTGGGCGGTTACATCAACGCCGGTCAGGTGTGTATCTCGGCCCAACGCATCATCGTCGACGAATCAATCCACGACGACTTTGTCGCAGCCCTGACCCCGAAAGTGGAGGCAATCCGTGTCGGCGACCCGTTCGCAGACGGCACCATGGTTGGGTGCCTAATCAATCGCGGCGAAGCCGATCGCGTCAGGCAGGCATTGGAAGGCGCAGTGTCATCAGGTGCTCGACTGGTCACTGGCGGCGAACAAAGCGGTGCTGTTATCGCACCCGCGATTGTCACAAATGTCGACCCCCAGTCATCGCTGGCGCAGGACGAATTGTTTGGCCCCGCAGTGGCAATCAGCACGTCCGAAAACTTTGGACACGCCATCCACCTCGCGAACTCGACCGCCTACGGTCTGGGTGCGGGTGTATTTACGAACAACACCGGAAATTCGATAAGGGCGATGCGGGAAATTGAATCCGGCGTGATTCATATCAACTGGACCCAATTATGGCGTGCAGATCTGATGCCGTATGGCGGACTCAAATCCAGCGGGATTGGCAAAGAAGGCCCACGTTCAGCCGTCGAAGAAATGACGGAAATCAAAACAATCATCATGCACGGTACGCCGTGGGAAACCACCAGCTAGGAGAGCGAAGAATGACTGAGAGCAACACCGTCAGGCTGACTGTCGCGCAGGCAGTTGTTAAATACATTTCGGCTCAATACTCCGTAGCGGATGGCGTAAGGCGTCGATTCGTGCCCGCATCGCTCGGAATTTTCGGCCACGGTAATGTTGCCGGATTGGGACAAGCACTGGATCAGTTCAGTGACGAACTTCCGTTTGTCCAGGGGCGAAATGAACAAAGCCTCGCACATGCGGCAATCGCATTCGCAAAGGCAACCAAGCGACAGCAGGTGCTTGCTGTTACAGCGTCCATCGGCCCCGGCGCACTCAACATGGTTACCGCGGCAGGGCTCGCCACGGTTAACCGTTTGCCTGTCCTGTTGCTTCCCGGAGACATCTATGCAACGCGCAGACAGGGCCCCGTGCTGCAACAGCTGGAAAACCCCGCAGCACCGGACATGTCGGTCAATGACGCGTTTCGACCGGTTTCCAAATTCTTTGACCGCATCACCCGACCCGAACAGCTGCTGACAAGCCTTCCGCAGGCATTCCGGGTTCTCGCGAACCCTGTTGAAACCGGCGCAGTGGTCATCTCGTTGCCGCAGGATGTGCAATCACATGCCTATGACTTCCCGGTCAAATTCTTTGAACCCCGGGATTGGAAAATACGTCGTCCCGAACCTGAAGCAGATGATGTACGCGCAGTTGCCGAGATTATTCGAAGTGCACGTAAACCCATCATCATCGCGGGCGGTGGCGTAATTTATTCACAGGCAACGGCCGAGTTGGAAGCCCTCGCTGAGATGACCGGAATTCCGGTGGCGGAAACATTTGGCGGAAAGGGCGCCGTTCAGAATCCGGGCGACTGGCACGTGTGGGGTGTTGGACTCGAAGGTTCACCACAGACGAACCGCCTTGTGGAACAGGCCGACGTCGTTCTGCATGTCGGCACCCGTCTGACGGACTTCACCACCGCGTCACAGTCAATCTTCCAGAACCCAGCCGTCCGGTTTGTATCTCTGAACGTCAGCGAATTTGACGGCATCAAACAGGGCGCCACCACCATTGTTGCGGATGCACAGCTGGGACTTGATGCATTGCGTGACGAGCTCACCGGGTACAGGGTCCCACAAGAATGGGGTGACGAAGTTCGGGAACGTCAGGCTGCATGGCTGGTGGAACGCAACGCTGCGATCGATCCCGATGTCCATTTCGACAAGCAACCGATTCATGATCCTGATGGCACCGACGCGGTGCTGACACAGGGACAGATGCTGGGAATCTTGCAAAAACACGCACGCGACGGCGACACAATTATTGCTGGTGCGGGAGGACCTCCCGGCGATGTGCAAAAGGTGTGGGACGCCACGGGTGGGCGCTATGCGCACCTCGAGTTTGGTTTTTCGTGCATGGGCTACGAACTTCCCGCAGCAATTGGTGTCCGATTCGCAGACCCCAACCCGAATCATCGAGTAACGACATTTATCGGCGACGGCACCTTCTCGATGGCGCCAACCGAACTGGTGACCGCGGCACAGGAAAACCTTCCCCTGACGATCGTTGTCTCGGAAAACCACGGATACCAAGTGATTCGTCGTCTGCAAATGTGGCGCGTTGGCCATAATTTCGGAAATGAGTTCCGTTACAGGGAAGCCGGCGATGATGTTGTCACCGCGGCACAATCCACGACACAATCCCCACGGCTCGAGGGCTCGTATCTGTCGGTCGATTTGGTGTCGATTGCACAGGGTCTGGGAGCGCACGCACAGCGGGTGCGCACCGCCGATGAATTCCGTAACGCCCTGAATTCAACGCGTGACGCAGAAGGGCCCGTGGTGATTGTGGTGGCGACAATTCCCCACGCGAACCTTCCCGCATCCGAGGTGTGGTGGGATGTCGAGCCGGCACAGGTATCGGATGAACCGTGGCTCGTCGATGTGCGCGAGGATTACACGGCCGGTCGCGTCAACCAGCGTTGGCATGGTTGAGATGAAATCGCCGTTGGACCACGGAGCCTTGAGGGAAAGGTTGCGCACTGGCGCCGCAACCTGGGGAACCTTCTTGGGTCTGGGCGCGCCAATCGCCGCCGAAATTGCCGCCGCTGCGGGAATGGATTGGGTGTTGCTCGATCTGGAACACGGCGCCGGCGGTGAAGAACAGGTGTATCCGACTATTGCGGCAACGGGTGGCTACGGAGTTCCCACCGTGGTGCGGGTCGAAAGCGACGATCGAATTCGCATTGGCCGAGTGCTCGACGCTGGCGCCGCCGGTGTGATGGTGCCTCGTGCGGAATCCGCAGAGCAGGTCCGGAACATTGTCGCCAGTTTTCATTTTCCGCCCACAGGCCATCGGGGAGTCGCGAGTTACAACCGCGCTGCACAGTGGGGATTGGATCCCGCTGCACTCATGTCACCGAGTTCCGCCACCGTCATAATCCAAATCGAAACGCGCGGGGCCCTCGAACATGTCACCGAAATTGCGGCAACACCCGGCGTCGACGTGCTCTTTGTCGGCCCACTCGATCTGAGCTTCGCGCTGGGTGTTCCCCGTGATTTCGAATCCGAAACGTTCACGGCGGCGTTGCGCACGATCGTCACGGCGGCACACAACAACGGGGTTGTTGCAGGAATTCTTGCCCCCACTCCCGCAGCCGCACGTCGATACCGTGCAATGGGTTTCACTTTCATCGCATTAGCCTCGGACTCAGTGCTGTTGGCAAATATCATCACATCGTCACTCGCCGAAATACAGGAAGAACAATCATGACCGAAACCACACAAACCGTTGGAGTTGGCCTCATCAGCGTGGGCTGGATGGGTAAAGTCCACAGCCGCGCATATCAGTCAATCCCCGTCGTGTATCCCGAACTGGGAATTACTCCCCGACTGGTCATCGCCGCAGACACCGAGCCTTCGCGTGCCGACTATGCCCGCAATGTTCTGGGCTACGCCGAATCAACGCTGGACTATCACGAGGTGCTCGCACACCCTGATGTCGATGTCGTGTCGATTTGTGCACCCAACTTCCTGCACGCCGAAATTGGTATCGCCGCTGCCCGCGCGGGCAAGGCCTTCTGGATAGAGAAGCCGGTGGGTCGTGGGGTCGACGAAACCGAGGCTGTCGAGGCGGCAGCAGTCGAGGCGGGGGTGGTCACGAGCATCGGGTTCAACTATCGTCACGCACCCGCGATCGAAAAAGCCAAGGCGCTGATTGCCGACGGTTCACTGGGGCGAATCACCAACATTCGCGGCACCTTCTTTGCGGACTATTCCGCCGAACCGAACGGAGCTCTCTCGTGGCGTTTCAACCGTAAGCTCGCCGGCAGTGGCGTATTGGGCGACCTCATGGGCCACCTCGCCGACCTCGTGCAGTACATGCTGGGACCAGTGTCCGATGTCACCGGCATGACGTCCACCGTTCACACTCACCGGCCCATCCAAAAGATGGGAACCGGCACGCACTTTGACGTCATCGAGGGTGGCGAAATGGGCCCCGTCGAGAACGAAGACTATGCGGGAATGCTCGTTCGTTTTGGCCCCAACGCCGTCGCCGCAGGTGCCGTCGGAACGCTCGAGGCCTCACGCGTCGCCGTCGGCCCCCGCGCCTCGTACAACGTCGAAATTTACGGCACCGAAGGCT
>CALBMG010000299.1 GCA_937896185.1 uncultured Microbacteriaceae bacterium
ATCACGTGCAGAGCCCCACAGCCGACGACCTGACCGCCCTCTTACGCGACGACGAACTGCTGAATGGCTTCGTAGAGGACGACGGGGTCCTTGCCCAACAGCACTCGACTGTTTACGAGCGGCGAAATCAGGCCCTGAATCGAGCGAACATCGCCAGTTCGTGCGCGTCGCACCGTAATCGTCATACGACCATTCTATGAAGAATGCCCCAACCCGAAGGCTGGGGCATTCCCGTGAAACAGTGCGCTAGTCGGCGGAGTCGGAATCGACGGGCTGGTCGCCCTCGGCTGCGACAGCACGAATCGTGTCCTTCGGGGTCGCCGTGAATTCCTCGCCGTCAAAGTCGACGAGCACGTGCTGTCCGCTGTGCAGTTCGCCGTGCATGATCTTTTCCGACAGCATGTCCTCGATCTCGGACTGCATGGCGCGACGCAGCGGACGCGCACCCATCATGGGGTCCCAACCGATGGTGAGGATGTGACGCTTCGCCGCATCGGTGACATCGAGGGTCATGTCGCGGTCCATCATGCGTTCGCGCAGGCGACGAACGTACAGGTCGACAATTTGGAACAGTTCGTCCTGCGACAGCTGCGGGAAAACGATGGTTTCGTCAACACGGTTGAGGAACTCGGGTCGGAAGTGCTTCTTCAGTTCCTCGACAACCTTTGCGCGCATCGCCTTGTAGGTCTGCTCTTGGTTGCCCTGGATTGTGAAGCCGACCGGTCCGCCGGTGATGTCCTTCGTGCCCAGGTTCGTGGTCATGATGATGACTGTGTTTTTAAAGTCCACCACACGGCCCTGACCGTCGGTCAGTCGACCCTCTTCCAACACCTGCAACAGCGAGTTGAAGATATCGGGGTGAGCTTTTTCGATTTCGTCGAACAGCACCACACTGAAGGGCTTGCGGCGAACGCGTTCGGTCAGCTGGCCGCCCTCGTCGAAACCGACGAATCCGGGAGGGGCCCCGAACAGGCGCGAGGCGGTGTGCTTTTCGCCGTACTCGCTCATGTCCAGGGCGATGAGTGCATCCTCGTCGTCAAAGAGGAACTCGGCCAGCGCCTTGGCCAGCTCGGTCTTTCCCACACCGGTAGGACCGGCGAAGATGAACGAACCCGAGGGGCGCTTGGGGTCTTTCAGTCCGGCACGGGTGCGGCGAATCGTGCGCGACAGAACCGAGATCGCTTCTTCCTGACCGATGATGCGCTGGTGCAGCGTCTTTTCCATCATCAACAGTCGGGCGCTTTCCTGTTCGGTCAGCTTGAACACGGGGATGCCGGTGGCCTGGGCGAGAACCTCGGCGATGATGCCTTCGTCGACGGTTCCTGTTTCACCCTTGCCGCCCGAACGCCATTCCTTTTCGAGGCGCAGACGCTCGCCCAACAGCTGCTTTTCCTGGTCGCGGAACGACGCGGCACCCTCGAAGTCTTGGTCCTCGATGGACTTTTCTTTCTGTGCGCGCACGGCGGCAATCTTGTCGTCGAATTCACGCAGCTCGGGGGGCGACGACAGGATCGAGAGTCGCAGGCGTGCACCCGCTTCGTCGATCAGGTCGATGGCCTTGTCGGGCAGGAAGCGGTCCTGCACGTAACGGTCGGCGAGGGTCGCGGCAGCCACGATGGCGTCATCGGTAATCGAGACCTTGTGGAAGGCCTCGTAACGGTCGCGCAGTCCCTTGAGGATGTTGATCGTGTGGGCGACCGACGGCTGGTTCACCGTCACCGGCTGGAAACGGCGCTCGAGTGCAGCGTCTTTTTCGAAGTACTTGCGGTACTCGTCGAGCGTGGTCGCGCCGATGGTCTGCAGTTCGCCACGGGCGAGCATCGGCTTCAGAATCGAGGCCGCATCGACAGCGCCTTCGGCCGAACCGGCACCCACCAGGGCGTGGATTTCGTCGATGAAAACGATGATGTCACCGCGGTTGCGAATTTCCTTGATGACTTTCTTGAGTCGTTCCTCGAAGTCACCGCGGTAACGGCTTCCCGCGATCAACGAGCCCAAGTCGAGCGTGTACAGCTGCTTGTCTTTCAGCGTCTCGGGGACCTCGCCGCGGACGATTGCCTGCGCCAAACCTTCGACCACTGCAGTCTTGCCGACGCCGGGTTCACCGACGAGCACGGGGTTGTTCTTGGTGCGACGCGAGAGGATCTGCATGACGCGTTCCATCTCTTGTTCGCGGCCGATAACGGGGTCGAGCTTGCCGTCGCGGGCCGACTGGGTGAGGTTGCGCCCGAACTGGTCCAGAACCTGCGAGCCCTTGTCGTTGCTGGGTTCGCCGCCACCGACGTTGACGGTTTCTTTGCCCTGGTAACCGGACAGCATCTGGATTACGGCCTGACGGACCTTGCCCAGCTCGGCACCCAGCTTGACGAGCACCTGTGCGGCAACGCCCTCGCCCTCACGGATCAGACCGAGCAGGATGTGTTCGGTGCCGATGTAATTGTGGCCCAACTGCAGCGCCTCGCGCAGCGAGAGCTCCAAAACCTTTTTTGCGCGGGGCGTGAAAGGAATGTGGCCGGTGGGCTGTTGCTGACCCTGGCCGATGATTTCCTGCACCTGTTCGCGGACGCCCTCGAGCGAAATGTCGAGCGATTCCAGCGCCTTGGCGGCAATACCGTCGCCCTCGCGAATCAGCCCGAGGAGGATGTGTTCGGTGCCGATGTAGTTGTGGTTGAGCAGCTTGGCTTCTTCCTGAGCTAAGACGACAACCCGACGTGCACGATCGGTGAATCTTTCAAACATTGCCACGACATCTCCTTTGTGCGCTGACGTGCGCCACCTTTTGAGGGTAACTTTTGCGGCGCGCAAAATGGAGGGTATTCGCTATTGGCGATAGGTACGCGGCCGGGCCGTCGCAACCAATTACTCGTGAGGCGTGATGCCGCGGCGTTCGCGTTCTTCTTGTTCGTATTTCGCCAACGAGTTACGTTCCGTGCGGTCGGCCCGCAAAATCGCGCGCATGGCGAACCAGAAGATCAGACCGATCAAAATCGTGGGCGTCACCGAAAACAGTGCGTTCGCCCAGAAGTCCTCAATCATGGTTTCAGTCTACGAGCGTGGAGGTTACTTGACGAGCGGGAACAGGATTGTTTCGCGGATACCGAGACCGGTGATGGCCATCAACAGACGGTCCATGCCCATGCCCATGCCGCCACTGGGGGGCATGCCGTGCTCGAGCGCACGCAGGAATTCTTCGTCCAACGGCATGGCCTCGTCGTCACCGCGCGCCGACAGGCTGGCCTGTTCGACGAAACGCTCCCGCTGAATCACGGGGTCAACGAGTTCGGAATATCCGGTCGCCAGCTCGAACCCACGCACATAGAGGTCCCACTTTTCGACGACGCCGGGGATGCTGCGGTGTTCGCGCACCAGCGGTGACGTGTCGACGGGGAAGTCCATGACGAAGGTGGGGCGGACCAGGTCACCCTTCACGAAGTGCTCCCACAGTTCCTCGACATACTTGCCGTGGGTGGGGTGCTTGACCTCGATGCCGTTGGCGTCAGCCAACTGCTTCAGTTCGGCGACGGGGGTCTGTGGTGTGATCTCGACACCGCAGGCTGCGCTGAGCGAGGGGTACATGCTGATCCGGTCCCATTCGCCACCCAGGTCGAATTCGGTGCCGTCGTGCCACGTGACGACGTGCGAACCGGCCACGGCCAGCGCCGCGTTCTGGATAAGCTCCTGGGTCAGGTCAGCGATCTGGTTGTAGTCGCCGTACGCGCAATACGATTCGAGCATCGCAAATTCGGGGCTGTGCGTCGAGTCGGCGCCCTCGTTGCGGAAGTTGCGGTTGATTTCAAACACGCGGTCAATGCCACCAACAACGGCACGCTTCAGGAACAGTTCGGGTGCAATGCGCAGGAACAACTCCATGTCGAACGCGTTCGAGTGGGTGACGAACGGGCGCGCGGCGGCACCACCGTGCATGGTCTGAAGCATCGGGGTTTCGACCTCGAGGTACCCGTGCGCATCAAACGTGGCACGCAAGGACTTCATCGTTGCAGCACGCAAACGTGGGGTCAATCGGGCCTGTTCGCGCACAATCAGGTCGAGGTAGCGCTGGCGCACACGGGTTTCCTCGTTGAGTTCAGAGTGCATGTTGGGCAACGGCAGCAACGCCTTGGATGCAATCTGCCACGACGACACCATGATCGAGAGTTCGCCGCGCTTCGACGTGATGACCTCGCCGTTCACGAACAGGTGGTCCCCCAGGTCGACGAGGTCCTTCCACTGTTCCAGCGATTCTTCGCCCACCTCGCCCAATGACACCATGGCCTGCAGTCGTTCGCCCTCACCGCTCTGGATTGCGGCAAAGCACAGCTTTCCGGTGTTGCGCAGGTGCACGACACGACCGGCAACGCCGACGGTGACACCCGTGGTCACATCGGCGTCGAGGCCCTGGTGGTCGGCGCGAATCTGGGAAATCGTGTGAGTGATGGGGACCGCTACCGGGTACGCCTCACCACCATCGAGGAGTCGGG
>CALBMG010000300.1 GCA_937896185.1 uncultured Microbacteriaceae bacterium
TACGAGATACAAGCTAGTGACTGGAGTTCAGACGTGTGCTCTTCCGATCTTGCCTCATTGATGGCGTGCTTCAAAGTACGCGAGCCATTGGTCACAGGAACGACAGTGGCACCCAGCAACTTCATGCGTGCGACGTTGAGGGCTTGGCGCTCGGTGTCCACCTCACCCATGTACACGATGCAGTCCATACCAAACAGCGCTGCAGCGGTGGCAGTCGCAACACCGTGCTGACCCGCGCCAGTCTCGGCAATAAGTCGGGTCTTGCCCAGGCGTCGGGCGAGAAGCGCCTGGCCCAATACGTTATTGATTTTGTGTGAACCGGTGTGGTTGAGATCTTCGCGCTTCACAAAGATGCGAGCACCGTCAGCCAATGCTGCGAAACGGGGAATCTCGGTGATGATCGAGGGTCGGCCGGTGTACGAACGGTGCAGCTCGGCAAGCTCAGCGGCAAAAGTGGGGTCGTTCGCAGCGTCGGTGTACGCCTGCTCGAGTTCATCAAGCGCAGCGATCAGCGATTCGGGGACAAACCTGCCACCGAATTCACCGAAATATGGACCAGTTTCTGTCTGAAGACTCATGAGACCCCTACAAATTGTGCGACCCGTTCGACCGGGTTCCCGTCCTTAACCAAGGCTTCGCCCACGAGGACGGCGTCGGCGCCGGCATCGCGGTAATGCTGTACATCGTCAACGGTAAAGACCGCCGACTCGGCGACGGCGGTTATTCCGTCGGGAATGAGGTGACGAACCTGCCCGAATAACGATGTGTCGAGCTCAAAGGTCGACAGATTGCGCGCATTCACACCGATGAGCTGTGCACCGATGTCGTTTGCCCGCAGAACTTCATCTGAGGTGTGAGTTTCCACCAGTGGCGTCATTCCCAACTGGAGTACGAAATCGTGCAGACGGGACAATGTTTTCTGATCCAGTGCGGCCACAATCAACAAGGCGAGGTCGGCACCAAAGGCTCGCGCCTCGAGAATCTGGTACTCGATCGAGATGAAGTCCTTGCGCAAAATGGGAATAGACACAGCGTCACGAACAGCCGCCAGATCAGCCAACGAGCCGCCAAATTTGCGACCCTCGGTCAAAACGCTGATGGCGGAAGCGCCACCACGCGCATATGCGGCAGCCAGTGCAGCAGGGTCGACAATCGACGCCAAAGCCCCCTTGGACGGGCTGGAACGTTTGATTTCCGCAATAAGCCGCATGGTGTCCGAGCGACGCAGAGCTGCCGCGGCGTCAAGTGCCGGCGACGCCGCCAACGCGCGGTGCTCTATCTGAGCATAGGAAACATCCTCCCGGCGTGACTCCGCATCGGCGAGAGCTCCGGCGGTGAGGGCGGACAGCACTTAGTGCTTAGCCTTGTACTTCGGTCCCTTGACTCCATAGCCTGCCTTGGCCATGATCAGCCCAACGACGGGGCTCAGAAGGGTAACCGCTGCGGATGCCCACACCAGTTCGGGCATGTTCAGCCAAAAGAAGAGTGCGCCTGCAGAAATTGCGATGAGGGCGATGGTGACAGTGGTCCACGCGGCAGGCGATTCGCCGTGTCCAGGATCGTGCTGAAGGTTCATGTGAACTGTCCTTTCGATGTTCTTAGTTTAGTGGCGTTCGCAGACCGTTAGCGGCGATGACAGCCCGAAGCGGTGCTGCGGCCTTGTTGACGGTCTCGGTGAATTCGCTTTCGGGAACAGAATCCAGCACCAGGCCGGCGCCGGCCTGGACAGTGGCTATCCCGTCCATCAGTACCGCGGTACGAATCGCGATGGCCAAATCCGAGTCGCCGCCAAAGCCGATGTAGCCCACTACTCCCCCGTACACCCCGCGCGAGGCCGGCTCCAATTCATCGATGATCTCCAGAGCACGTGGCTTCGGTGCTCCGGAAAGTGTCCCCGCGGGGAAAGTTGCACGGAACACATCAACGGGCGTCACTCCCTCGGCGACATCCCCTTCGACGCTGGACACAAGGTGCATGATGTGCGAGAACCGTTCGACTGTCATGAACTCTGTGACCTCCACCGTTCCGGGAACGCACACACGGGACAAGTCATTGCGCGCGAGATCCACGAGCATCAGGTGCTCAGCGCGTTCCTTGTCGTCCGCCAACAAATCCTGAGCCAAATCGACGTCGTCTTCTGGTGTCGCTCCGCGAGGACGGCTTCCCGCGATGGGATGAGAGTAGGCGCGTCCAGACTCGACCTTGATCAGTGCCTCAGGCGACGAACCAACAACTTGGAAGGGAGTACCCGATGTGGTTTCAAGGGACAGCAGGTACATGTACGGGGAGGGGTTTAATGCTCGCAACATTCGATACACGTCGAGCGGACGCGCCGTTACCTCGGTGTCAAACCGTTGGGAAATTACGACCTGGAAAACATCGCCATTGACAATGTGAGTCCGTGCAACGGCAACCGAGTCAAGGAAATCATGTGGGCTGGTGCGATGTGCGGCCTCGACCGTGCCCACCACAGGGACAGTCAATGGGGCGACGGGCACCGTGGTGTCGAGGCTCGACACAATTGCCGACAACCTGTCCTGGGCGGCGTCCCACAGCACGTCGGCATCGGCGGTGTTCAGCACAGCAGTACACACGTGAACCAACGAATTGCGGTGATCGAGAATCAGCATGTCTCGAACAAACAACATCGATTGCCCGGGGACTCCACTTTCTGGGTTCGGCGCAATCGGCAGATTTTCGAGCTGACGAACTGCATCCCAGCCAATAAACCCGACCAAACCACTGGTCAGCGGGGGAAGCTCGGTCTGTTCCGCAGTCTTCCAACGGCTATACAGAGCATCCAATGCCGCGAGCGGTTCCTTCGGCATGGGGCCACCAAACGCGTCCAATTCGGTCAGGCCGTAATCAATCCACTGTGTTGATCCCTGATTCTCGGTGACACAACCGTACGCGGACAGTCCGATGAACGAATACCGTGACCAGATTCCGCCCTGCTCAGCAGATTCCAACAGGAATGTACCGGGGCGACCCTCTGTGAGCGAATCGTACAGGGCGGCCGGGCTGACTGAGTCAACAAAAATACTCCTCAACACCGTGACAACACGAGAATCGGCGACACGGGCGTCGAACTCTGAACGTGTCGTGGTCACAGTGTCACCTCACGCGCATCAAAGCAGGTTCGGTCTCCCGTGTGACACGCGGCACCGACCTGGTCAACAGTCACCAGAAGTGTGTCTGCATCACAGTCGTAATGCACGGATTTGACGTGCTGGACATTACCCGAGGTGTCACCCTTACGCCACAACTCGTTCCGAGAGCGACTCCAGAACGTGACGAGTCCACCGGTCAGAGTAAGGCGCAGCGATTCGGCATTCATGTAGCCCAGCATGAGCACTTCACGGGTATCGAACTGTTGAATAATTGCGGGAATCAGACCGTTAGCGTCAAATTTCAGCGTGTCAATTTCCGACATGTTCATCGAATCGTCACTCCCCCATCGCGTAAAGAATTCTTCACCTGTGAAATCGTAAATTTCCCCGTGTGGAACACGCTGGCCGCCAAAACAGCATCAGCGCCAGCTTCTACTGCCGGGAGGAAATGTTCGAGCTCGCCCGCACCACCCGAGGCGATGACTGGCACGCTCGAAATCGCACGCATTGCGGCGATGAGTTCCAGGTCGAAACCCGAGGTCGTGCCATCAGCGTCAATCGAATTCACTAACAATTCGCCAGCACCACGTTCGATTGCGGCGCTTGCCCATTCCAGAGCGTCCAATTCAGTCGTCACACGACCACCGTGAGTTGTGACCACAAAACCGCTCGGGGTCGAATCATTTCGGGCAACATCCAAGGACAAGACGATGACTTGAGATCCAAAACGTGCAGAAATTTCGTCGATCAGTTCGGGGCGAGCAATCGCTGCAGAGTTGACACCGATCTTGTCAGCTCCGTGCGCCAACAGTTTGGCCACGTCCTCGGTGGTACGCACACCGCCGCCCACTGTCAGGGGGATGAATAGTGTTTCAGCGGTTCGTTCCACAAGTTCGTACATGGTGGAACGATTTTCTACAGTTGCGGTGACGTCCAAGAACGTGAGTTCGTCGGCGCCCTGTTCGTAGTATTTCGTTGCCAGTTCAACCGGGTCACCCGAGTCCACGAGATTGAGGAAATTGACACCCTTCACCACCCTGCCGTCTGCAACATCGAGACAGGGAATTACGCGAACGGCGACCGTCATCAGATTCGTGCTGCGTGGATGGGGCTCACGAGAATTGCCCGTGCTCCCAAGGCGTACAGATCGTCCATGATGTGGTTCATGTCACCGCGGGGCACCATTGCCCGGACGGCGACCCATTCGGGGTCCCGAAGCGGTGACACAGTGGGTGATTCGAGACCTGGAGTAATGTTCGACGCAGCCTCCAGCAGAGCAACGGGAAGGTCATAATCCATCAGCACAAACTCACGTGCGACCTTGACACCGGCAAGTCGCCGGCGAAGCGTGTCGATTCCGTCTTGTTCCGACTGGGACGAAATCAACACTGCCGTCGATTCCAGAATCACGGGCCCAAAGACTTCAAGTCCCTGCGACCGCAAAGTAGAACCCGTGGAAACCACGTCTGCTACTGCATCCGCAACGCCCAAACGTACGGCGGATTCGACTGCTCCATCGAGTCGAATCAACTTGGCTGTGACACCATTGCGCGCGAGGAAATCGCCCACCAGTTTGGGATAACTCGTCGCAACACGCTGTCCTTGCAAATCTGTGAGTTCAACAAAAGCACCGGGCTTTGCCGCAAATCGGAAAGTCGACGATCCAAAACCGAGCTCGTCGCGTTCAACTGCGTCGCTTTCGGCGTCCAACAAAAGGTCGCGACCCGTGATGCCCACGTCCAAGGCCCCGCTGCCCACATAGGTCGCGATATCCCGAGGGCGCAAGTAAAAGAATTCGATGTCGTTGCGCTTATCAATGACATGCAGCGCTCGAGGGTCACGTCGGCCGGTGTACCCGGCTTCCGACAACATCTGCTGTGCCGTGTCGGACAGCGTTCCCTTGTTGGGGATGGCTACGCGGAGCATGGGTGCCTTTCGTCAGAGGGTTCGATACACGTCGTCAAGGGTCATTCCCTTGGCAATCAGCAGAACCTGCAGATGGTACAAAAGTTGCGAGATTTCCTCTGCCGTTTCAGCGTCAGACTGGTACTCGGCAGCCATCCACACTTCAGCAGCCTCTTCGACAATTTTTTTGCCGATGAAATGAATGCCCTTATCCAGTTCCGCAACCGTTCCCGAGCCCTCGGGACGAGTTTGTGCCGTGAGCGACAGCTCGGCAAACAGTTCTTCGAAAGACTTCACACCCCAATTCTAGGGGTTTAGCGGGCGCCCAAAAGGTCGATGACGAAGATGAGGGTGCGGCCCGACAAGCGGTGTCCCCCACCAACGGGGCCGTAAGCGAAAGCGGGAGGGCAAATCAGGGTGCGTCGACCGCCGACCTTCATTCCCGGTATTCCGTCCTTCCAGCCCTGAATCAAGCTGGTCAAGGGGAATTCGATCGACTGTCCGCGGTTCCAGGAAGAATCGAACTCTTCACCGGTTTCGAAATCGACACCAACGTAGTGAACCTCTACGACACCACCGGCAACTGCCTCGGCACCATCGCCGACAACGATGTCTTCGATAACCAACGACGTGGGTTCTTCCATCATGGGGGGTTCAATAATCGGCTTGTCCATGGTTATTCCTCCGAGTGGTGATGTTGGTGTGACTGTGCAATCTTACGCAAGTTTTCCACGGCGAACGCTGGGTTGTCTGTTCCAAAGACAGCGCTTCCCGCAACGAAAGTGTCGGCGCCATTTTCTGCAGCGATCTGAATGGTGTCTGTGTCAATTCCTCCGTCAACCTGCAACCACAAGTTGACACCATGAGTCTTGCGGAATTGTGCGACTTCGGAAAGTTTCTGCATTTGTTCCGGACGGAATTTTTGACCACCAAACCCGGGTTCGACCGTCATCACGAGGATTTGGTCAAAGAGGTGGGCTATTTCGGACACCGCGGAAAATGGTGTGTCCGGCTTCAACGCCAGACCAGCACGTGCACCGATTTCACGCAGTTTTACCGCAAGTGCTGCGGGGTCTGCAGCAGCCTCGACATGAAACGTGACCGATGCGGCACCGAGCTCGGCGTAACCGGGCGCCCAACGATCAGGATCCGAAATCATCAGGTGCACATCCAAGGGAACCGGAGATACCGCCTGAATTCGAGACACCATCTGCGGCCCGAACGTGAGATTGGGAACGAAATGGTTGTCCATGACGTCGACATGGGCGAAATCTGCGTTCGAGATTAAACCCAGATCGTGTTCCATATTCACGAAATCAGCACTGAGAATGCTGGGATTAATTCTGATGCTCACGGTGTCAGATTACTGTGTTCGTCGAATCAATTGAATAAACATGGCATCAGTTTCGTGCAGGTCGGGCCACAGCTGCACCGCGGTACCGCGTTCGGCATTATCGAGGTTCGGGAAAACACGTCGTGCAACAGCGGGTGTATCGATAATCTCGACATCTGTTCGTTGACCGCAGACAAACTCGATAATCTCGGTGGTTTCTGCAACGTGAGGTGAGCAGGTCACATAGGCGATGACTCCACCCGGAGCTGTCATATCGATAGCTGCAGCGAGAAGCTCACGCTGCAAAGGAACGAGCTCGTCTAAGAGTCGTGGTAATTTTCGCCACCGAGATTCGGCACGACGTCGGAGCGCACCTAGGCCGGTGCAGGGAACATCAGCGAGTACGCGGGAAAACTCATCTCGGTGATGCGCGCGGAGAGTTCTGCCATCCTCGGACACCACCATTACAGCGCTCGAGGACGCTGTCACCGCATCGACGACAAGGTCAGCGCGATGTGGGGTAATTTCGTTCGCCATGACACGGGCACCGGTCTGCAGTGCAACAGCTCCGAGAATTGCAGTCTTTCCACCGGGTCCCGCACACAGGTCAAGCCATTCCTCGCCGGGGACAACCTCAGAACAACCCGTCAACAGGAGTGCAGCAATTTGCGAGCCCTCGTCTTGGACCCGAATTGTTCCCTGCGATGATGCCGTGTAGTGGGACGGAGAACCCAAGGGATTTCGGAAACCATAGGGCGAATACAGTGTCGGATATGCGTCAGCGGGGCGTCGCGCAAGGCAAGGCAAGGCAATCAGTGTGGGCACAGGAGGCTCATTATTGGCATCAATGAGGGCGTCTATGTCAGAGCCGCGGACCTGACGATACGCGTCGAGAATCCACGACGGATGCGCAGTTCGCGCCATCTCTGCATCATCGTCATCCAGTTCTGGTGTCACAATGTCCAACCACTCATCGAGGGTCTTGCGAGAGACCGCACGCAGGTTCGCGTTGATGAATCCGGATGCACGAGGCGTTACCTTTTTGGCGATTTCGACCCATTCGTTGACCACATGAGATGGCGCATGACGGATGAGAAGCTCATAAACGCCCAGGCGCAAAATATCGAGAACGCGGCCGTCGATTTGGCTGATGCTCTTGCTGGTCGAATACCAGATGATCACATCGAGCTGTCCTTGTAGACGGTGCGAACCATAGACGAGATCGGTGGCCAGAGCTGCGTCACGAGCGTCGAGTTTCGCTTTACGGATTGCGGGTGGCAACGCAAGATTGGAATATGCCTCGTCGGCCCGGATCTGTTCGGATACCGCTACTGCGACTCTGCGTGCACTGGTCATGCGAATCGAACGTTCTCGCGCACGCCACGTGCCCAGTCTGACGCCGCCATAACGCTCTTTCCTGCGGGTTTTACCCGCGTCAGTTCGATAGTTCCGTTGCCGCAGTGAACAAGTACACGGCCCTCAACAATTACGACGGCACCGGGGACACCTTCGTGGTCTGGTCCTCGTCGACATCGACTCACACCGAAAGTAGTGTCTCCCCAATTCGTGTACGCGCCAGGGTCGTCGGTGACACCCCGAATGTGTGACGTGACCTCTGCGGAAGTCAGGCTCCAATCGATGAGCCCGTCGGATCGGCTGAG
>CALBMG010000301.1 GCA_937896185.1 uncultured Microbacteriaceae bacterium
TACGAGATACAAGCTAGTGACTGGAGTTCAGACGTGTGCTCTTCCGATCTTATCGTACTGGGTTAGCAATATCCGAGTTTTATCGCGATAATTAAACGACCTTTCGCAGAGTGGCGAAATCCGTCGGAAACGAATGGTCATTAATGTCAATGTCGACCTACATTCCCAGACAACCGTCTGGGGAGCAGCGACCAGGAGGATCCGTGGAGAACACGACCGTGAAACGAGGGCGCGCCGCCCGGCTTTTAGCCGCAGTGGCCACCACCGCCCTTTCACTCGGCGTTCTGTTGATGGCAGGGCCGGCTACCGCCGACACCGTCAACGATGAAATGCCATACAAAGTAAGTGGAAACGTCCAGAAGAGCGGCGAACCGCTCGCTGGTGTATCTATCAATGTCACCGGAAACGGCATCGACGCTGATGTCGTCACCGACGCCGAGGGTAAATGGAAGGTCGGCGTTTCCGAACGCAACACGACCTACACCGTCACCTTGGACGAGACCACTCTGCCTGATGGCGTCATCGTGAAGGACAACCCTGAAACGGCTGACGTTGTTGAAGCAGCAATCATGGAAGTAGAGATGGGTCCCGGCGGTCGCGTCACCATGAACTACTTCATCGGCAAGGGCGAGCGCGTTGTCACACCATATATTGACCAGGTCGTCCAGCGACTGATCAGCGGTGTGAACTTCGGCCTCATGCTCGCGCTCGCTGCAATCGGTATGTCCCTGATCTATGGAACAACCGGTATTTCAAACTTCGCACACGCAGAAATGGTGACCTTTGGCGCCATCGTCACGTTCGTGATCTCGGGCTTAGGCGCACCAATCTGGGTTGCAATTCTCGCGGCCATCGTGGCATCCGCACTGTTCGGCTGGGGACTCGACTCCGCCATCTGGGCACCGCTGCGTCGTCGCAACACCGGTCTCGTACAGCTGATGATTGTCTCCATCGGTCTGTCTCTCGCCGTGCGCTACACCTACCAGCTGTTCATCGGTGGAAACACCGAACAGCTCCCCGGTGCTGACTCCCCCAAGATTCCGCTGTTCGGATCCGTCGCACTCAGCTGGATCGACATGGCCAGCATGGCCATCTCGGTGGTGCTGATTGGCGCATTCGCATGGTGGCTGATGTTCACCCGCATGGGTAAGGCAACTCGCGCCATCTCGGACAACCCCGGATTGGCTGCCGCATCGGGCATCAACGTCGACTCGGTCGTTCGCGTGGTCTGGATCGTGGGTGCAACCCTCGCCGGCTTCTCGGGCATCCTGTGGGCATACTTCCGCCCCGGCATCCGCTGGGATATGGGTGGACAGATCCTGCTCCTTATGTTCGCAGCAACCACCCTTGGTGGTCTGGGAACCGCATGGGGTGCGTTGGTCGGTTCGCTGATCGTCGGTGTACTCGTCGAGGCCTCCAGCCTCGTCATCCCCTCAGACCTGAAGTATGTTGGCGCGCTCGTCGTCCTCATCGTCATTCTGCTCTTCCGCCCTCAGGGCATCCTCGGACGCAAGGAAAGGATCGGTTAACACCATGGATATTCTTGGCATCCTTAACTCGACCGCGGGGTTCATCCTCGCCCCCGTCACCATCGCCTACGCGCTGGCCGCACTCGGTCTCGCCGTGCACTTTGGTTTCGCTGGTCTGCTCAACATGGGTATGGCCGGATTCATGGCACTCGGTGCATACGGTTACGCGATGGGCATCCTGTCGTTCAACCTGCCCTGGTACCTGGCCGCACTGGTCGGACTCGGCGCAGCCGTCGTATTCGCACTGATTCTGGGTATCCCCACCCTGCGTCTGCGCGGCGACTACCTCGCCATCGTCACCATCGCCGCCGCAGAAATCTTGCGACTGCTGTTCCTGACCAAAACCTTCGACGAGTACACCGGATCGGCTGACGGCCTCTTCGGTTACAACGGCGAATTCCAGGAAGCAAACCCCATCGCTGACGGTACCTACGGATTCCCTCCGTTTGAAGACACCGCCGCCACCTGGTGGGTTCGCATCGTGGGACTCATCATCCTCGCTGTCGCCACCTTCGCCGTATGGCGTCTGGTGAACTCGCCCTGGGGCCGCGTGCTCAAGGGCATCCGCGAAGACGAAGACGCCATCCGCTCGCTGGGCAAGAACGTCTTCACCTACAAGATGCAGGCACTGATCATCGGTGGTGTTTTGGGAGCAATGGGTGGACTCGTCCTCGCCATGTCCTCGAACGTAAACCAGGGACAGTACGTCACCTCGCTGACGTTCTTCATCTGGACCGCACTGCTGCTCGGTGGAGCCGCAACCGTGTTCGGACCGCTCGTTGGCTCGCTCATCTTCTGGGTGCTGCAGGCGTTCCTCGGCCTCCTCTTCCCCGCAATGGCGGAAGCAGGACTGCTGCTGGGACTGACCTCGATCCAGGCCGCACAGATCAAGTACATCATCGTCGGTGTTGCGCTCGTTCTGATCGTCGTGTTCCGCCCTCAGGGCATCTTCGGAAACAAGAAGGAGCTGACCTTTGTCCGGTAACGCAAACCCCTCGACCACTCCGGTCAAATCGACTGGTCTGCACATTGGCGAACCCGCACCCGGTGTCGCCAAGAAGGACCCGATCCTCGTCGCTGACGGCATCGTCCGTCAGTTCGGCGGCCTCACCGCCGTCAACGTCGACCACGTCGAAATCCCCCGCAACGCGATCACCGCGCTGATCGGACCCAACGGTGCAGGAAAGACCACGTTCTTCAACCTGCTCACCGGTTTCGACCAGCCCAACGAGGGAACGTGGAGCTTCGACGGCAAGTCACTGAACGGCGTCCCGTCGTTCAAGGTGGCCCGCATGGGACTCATCCGCACCTTCCAGCTCACCAAGGCTCTGGGCCTGCTGACCGTCATGGACAACATGAAGCTCGGCAACACCGGCCAGCGTGGCGAAAAGCTGCTGTCCAGCCTCATCCCCGCCCTGTGGAAGAAGCAGGACTCAGAAATCGAAGCCAAGGCAATGGAATTGCTGAAGCGCTTCAAGCTCGACGCCAAGCACGAAGACTTCGCAGCATCGCTTTCGGGCGGTCAGCGCAAGCTCCTCGAAATGGCTCGTGCACTGATGACGGACCCCACCCTGGTGATGCTCGACGAGCCCATGGCCGGCGTGAACCCCGCACTGACTCAGTCGCTGCTGGACCACATCCTTGACCTCAAGACGCAGGGCATGACCGTGCTGTTCGTGGAACACGACATGCACATGGTTCGCCACATTGCTGACTGGGTCATCGTTATGGCCGAAGGAAAGGTTGTCGCCGAAGGCGCACCCGACGAGGTCATGAAGAACCCTGCCGTTATCGACGCCTACCTGGGAAGCCACCAGGACGTCGACCTCGGCGCTGTCACCGGTCGCATTAGCCTCCCCGAGTCGAAGTAGGAGTCCACTATGAGCGATAACAAGCCTGTAGTCGAGATCAAGGATCTCTACGCTGGATACCTCCCCGGCATCAACATCATCAACGGCGCCGACCTCGTCGCCAACAAGGGTGAACTGATCGGAATTATCGGACCGAACGGTGCCGGTAAGTCCACGCTGCTGAAGTCCATGTTCGGCATGGTCAAGGTTCGCGGCGGCGAAATCAACCTCAACGGTGAAGACATCACCGGCCTGAAGGCAAACCAGCTCGTATCGCGCGGTGTTGGTTTCGTTCCTCAGACCAACAACGTCTTCCAGAGCCTCACCATCGAAGAGAACCTG
>CALBMG010000302.1 GCA_937896185.1 uncultured Microbacteriaceae bacterium
GGTGCTTTCCGGAGAATACTGGACGGCATTTGTTCCTTTCGCAGCCCGCTGGCCGCTCGAGGTGCACATGATGCCGAACCGTCACATCGCGGACCTCGCCGAAACCACAGATTCCGAGCGCGACGAGTTGGCTGTCCTGTATCCACGTCTGCTGCGTGGATTCGATGCTCTGTACGACACGCCAACTCCCTACATTGCGGCCTGGCACCAGGCCCCAGTGAACGTGGGCCGCGACATCATCCGCCTGAACCTGCAGTTGACGTCGCCTCGTCGCGCTGCAGACAAGCTCAAGTTCCTCGCGGGGTCAGAATCCGCGATGGGTGCCTTTATCGGCGATATTGTGCCCGAGGCGCAGGCCGAGTTCATCCGCGGCGGAATTGCACGCGCATGACCTCGTTGGCGGAACGAACCCAAGATCTTTTCGCTTCGGTGATGGGCTACCGACCCATTGGGGTCTGGTCTGCTCCTGGCCGCGTCAACCTGATCGGCGAACACACCGACTACAACGACGGGTTCGCGCTGCCGATGGCGATCAACCGCCGCACCGCCGTCGCGGTCGGTTTCCGTGATGACCGTCGTGTGCGTGTGACCAGCTCGTTTGACCCCGAGGTGGTTGAGATTGACATGGACGCGATTAGCGCCGGTTCCGTGTCGGGTTGGTCGGCTTATCCTCTGGGTGTGGTGTGGGCGTTGAACCCTCCTGCTGACGCCCGTGGAGTGGACCTGGTCATCGATTCATCTGTGCCCGTCGGCGCGGGGTTGTCGTCGTCTGCCGCCATCGAGTGTGCAGTCGCTGTGGCGCTCACAGAGTTGTGGGAGCTTCACCTCACGCCCATGCAGTTGGCACGAGTGGGGCAAAAGGCCGAGAACGACATCGTTGGTGCACCGACGGGCTTGATGGATCAGATTGCATCGATGCACGGCCAGCGCGACCACGCAGTGCTCATCGACTGCCGTGAGCTGTCGGCGACCCCAATCGAGTTGGGTTTTGATGACCACGACCTCGTGTTGCTGGTCATTGACACGCAGGTGCGTCACTCGCATGCCACCGGTGGTTACAAGGAACGTCGGGCGTCCTGTGAATCGGCGTGCACCGCGCTGGGAATCGCCACGCTGCGAGATCTGACGGTTGACGATCTGGCGGGAATTGAATCGCGACTGTCCGATGTGGAATTCCGTCGTGTGCGTCACGTGGTGACGGAGAATGAACGGGTTGTGACCGTGGCGCGATTGGTTCAGTCCGATGGGCCGCGCGCGATCGGCACCCTGCTCGACGAATCCCACGTTTCCATGCGTGACGACTACGAAATTTCGACCGTTGAACTGGATTGCGCGGTCGAGGTGTCGCGTTCGGCGGGCGCGATCGGTTCCCGCATGACGGGTGGCGGTTTTGGTGGTGCCGCAATTGCCTTGGTGCCCAATTCACTTGCCGAGGTGGTGTCCGAGGCCGTTGCCGACGAGTTCGCTCGTCGTGGTTATTCCCGTCCCGATGTCTTCACCGTGACCCCGGCAGAGGGTGCGCGTCGGGACATTTAAGCCCCAGCAGGGTCATCGAGGCGCATGTCGGGACTTCGGGTTTCTGCCCGACCTGCTAGATAAACAGGGTTTCGCCGACGAACCCGCCCTCGGCACATCCCGGGGGGATAGCAAAAACTGCGCTGCCCACGGGGGTGGTCCAAATGTTCAGCATGTCGGCCTTCGCCAGGCTTTCTTGGATAGGCACAAACTGTGCGGTAACGTCACGCTGGAATGAGCCAAACAGCAGGCCTGATACGGTCTCGCCGTCGATTACGTCGACAAACGAGTGGCCGCGGCGGGCAATGCGCTGGGATCGGTCCGACATGCGGGCGCGGCGCATGTGCGCTAGGTCGGGGATAACGGGCATCCCCATGCCGTCACGTGCTGTGAAATCTGGTTCATCAAATTCGTGGTGCCCGCCCAGCGGTGCGCCGGTGTCCAGCGTTCGTCCCACCGATTTTTCGCGGTCGGGGCGGTCTAAGGTATCCCATTTGTCCAAATTCATGTCGATGCGGCGCAACACGAACGAGGTGCCGTTCTGCAACCAGCTGCTGTCATCAATCCATGCGACCTCGTCGAAGTCTTCGGTTCCCGGCGTTGGGTTGACGGTCCCATCGACCTGGCCAAAGAGGTTGCGGGGTGTTGCGCCGGGTTCGTGGGAATCGTGGGCGGGAAGGAAGCCGCGATGAGAATAGGCGGGTTCGCAGAAAAAGCGGGTGTTGCGGTTCAGCACGCGCACAGCGTGTTCGACGGTCAGAAGGTCGTCGCCTTGAATCGTGAGCAATAGGTCGCCACCCGTCCATTCGGGCCGCAGGGCGTCGATGGGGAACTGGGGGAGCGGGCCCAGCCATGCGGGGACTGCTGCACCAGTTCGCGACACCAATTCCGTGCCGACGCCAATCGTGACTGTGAGCCGCGCCGGCGCCACGGCGAGTTCGGGTTCGCTGTCGGCAAGTGGTGCCATGCCTCGGGTGAGTCGTGCGGAATCGTCCGAGAGAATGCGCAACATGTTGCGCAGTCGGTCGCGGTCGGTGTCGGGCTTCAGGCGGTACACAAGATGGGCAACGCGTTGTGTCAGCGGGGTGTCTATTCCGGCCTGGCGTGCTCCGAAAAAGGGGATTGTGCGATCGCCGTGGGTTCTGCCCGCTGCTTCCGCGGGCGTCGCGGTGGGGGTGAAATCTGTGCTGGTGCTGATTGCCGCAGCCGCAGCAATCCCGGCGCCGACTCCGAGGAGACCGCGCCGGGAAATGTGCTGTGGTTCTGTTGTCACTAGTTTTCGACGTATGTTTCGTTTGCGGCGTCCCATTCGCGAATCTCGGTGTTCACGGTGAGGCTGGTGCCGTCGTCGAATTCGATGGTGAGATCGACGAATTCGCCGGGCTCGAGCGATTCGGTGAGCCCCATGAACATGAAGTGGTTTCCGCCGGGCTTGAATTCGAAGGTGCCGCCCGCGGGGATTACGAGGTCATCCTGAACTTCCTGCATGACCATCTGGCCATCGACCATGGCCACGCGCAACTCTTCTTCCTGAGTTGCATTGATCAGCATTCTTTTCA
>CALBMG010000303.1 GCA_937896185.1 uncultured Microbacteriaceae bacterium
CGCTGGAAAACGTCTTCATCGTCGCGAGCCTCGGGCTCATCAGCGCGGTCACCGCATTGGTGGGTCGCGCCATCGGCGCGGGCGAGGGAGCTCTGGCCGAAGCCTGGGTCGGGCGTATCCGCCGAATCGGTTTCCTCTCCGGCGCCGTCTTCGGTGTTCTGTTTGCCGTCACGTCGCTCTCGGTCACTGCGCTGTTCCCCACGGTCACGCCACTTGTGCTCGCCTATGTTGTGACGGGCATCCTCGCCAACGCAGCCATGCAACCAATCAAGGTGCAGAACGGCTTGCACGGTGGTGGAATCTTGCCCAGCGCGGGCGACCTGCGCGGCGTGCTCATCACCGACTTTGTCAGCCCCTTCCTCGTCGGACTGCCCTTGGCTATCGCCACAGTCGCGTTCACGGACTGGGGTTTCTATGGCATCATCGGTGCGCGATTGGTCGAAGAAGTCGCCAAATACACGCTGTTCCGCTGGCGGGCTCGGTCACTGAACTGGGTCGCATTGGCGAAAACCCCCACCGTCGAGATGACAGCAATCAACGACGACGACCCCCAGCCACTATTGGGGCAGGCGTAACGGCGAAACGATTACAGGGTGGGTCCGAACAGGAAATGCCACCCGAACCACCACCACGCGGCAATCAATCCCAGTCGAGTGGTGCGGGTTGCCATCACCCGATCCAACATGTCGTCGAGCGGCGCCACCTGGAAGGGATGCGCCCGCGCACGCAGCTCGGTCGCAATCATCCCCACGATGATGGCAAGGTACCCCGTGACGGTGATCCAATACGTCATCGTCGGTTCCTAATACGCAACAAAATCAGGCCGCCCCACAGCCACAACACCACAAACAAGGCACGGCTGGGAGTCCACGTCAGTACGGGGTCCAGCAGCACGGACACCGTCGGGAAGGCATCCTCCAGACCGGGAATACGGGTGCTGAAAATATAGGCACAGGCCTCCCACAGGCAAAAGGCCACACCGAATGCCGTCCACCACGACGCTGATCGCCGGTGGGCCTCTTCGGGTAATTCACGCCGTTTAGGCGTCGGAACCCACGCCACCACCAGCACTACAATCCCAATCAACACGAGGGCTACTAGGTCTAATGCGCCGGCCCTTGGCGTGAACACCAGCACGGTTCCGAGAACCGCGAGCGCCGCATAAATCACCCACTTCGGCGGGTTGATGGGGCGACGCAAAATGCGAATACGACCGTGGGTCAGTCGATCGATGATGAGGACGGCAACGAGCACCACAAAGATTCCACCATCAACCCATGCCCCACGCCACAGCTGAAAAATGGCCATGATGACCAACACCCCGAGCCACAGGATGACGCGTCGGCTCCACATCGTCGTGACCGGCATTGCGTTACGACGATTCGGGGAAACGCGACCAACCCGATTCCTCGAGTTCACGAAATTTCGCGTTGAGCAATCCCTCGATCACGGAAGAGGGCAGCGGCTCGTCGACGGCGAATCGCAGTGTGCCCACATTGCCGGCAAAAGCCGCAGCCTCGGGAACTTTGTCGATGATATGCCCCGAGTGCGGAAAGTAGCTGAGGTGCTTGGTGAACGCGGCGATACCGGCAACCACTTTTCCGTTCACCCGGAAACCGGGAATCGCATACGAAATCACCTGCTCTGCCTCGGGGATGAACTCGAGAATCCTGCGGCGAACCTCGTCAAGAGTCTCGCGGTGCGGCGAACGCTGGGCCGCGATGTAGGCGTCGACTTCGGCAGTGCTCATGTATGTACGCTAACACTCCGCCCTAGACTTCAGTCATGACCCAAGGACGCGTTTACCGTAATTCTGACGTGACATCAGACACCGTCGAACTGGACGATCTCGCACGACTGCACGCCGACGCGAACGCCACCTACTGGCTGGACATCATTGACCCTGGCGCAATCGAAATCGAGGCACTGGGTCGAGTTCTGGGCATCAACGCGTTTCACCTCGAGGATGCATTGAAGGGCCGCCAACGGCCCAAGATCGAGTTCGGTGACTCCTACATTTTCATCAACGCATACTCCGCGGAATACCACCCAGAGTCGCGGTTGATGGTCAGCGACGAGATCGCCATATTCGTGACGCATAACGGGGTCATCACAGTCCGGGATACCGACGAATTCGATCTGTCCCCCGTGATTGACCGATGGGACAGTGACATCGAACTTCTGTCTCAGGGAAGTGCGTATTTGCTGTGGGGTTTGCTCGACGTGCTCATCGACGGATACTTCCTCGCGCTCGATTCACTGGACGAGGACGTCGAAGAACTCGAGGACATGCTGTTTTCGCCCAAGCGCAATAATGACGCAATCCACCACGACAGCTATGCACTGCGCAAGGCACTCGTGATGTTGCGCCGCCACACCCTTCCCATGCGCGAGGTGGTGGGCCCGTTGCTGCGCCAGAATCAGGTGCCCATCTCCCTGGACATGAGCCACCACTTTCAGGACCTGTATGACCATGTGGTCCGGGTAGCGGACTGGACAGAGTCGCTGCGTGATCTGATTTCAACACTGATGGAAACCAATGTGACGATTCAGGGAAACCAGATGAACCTCATCATGAAAAAGGTCACATCGTGGGCGGCCATCATCGCCGTGCCCACCGCAATCACGGGTTTTTATGGCCAAAACGTTCCCTACCCCGGATACATGGAACCCTATGGTTTTTGGATTTCGACGGGCGCAATTGTTGTGATCTCGGCAGCACTGTACGGAATTTTTAAGAAAAACGACTGGCTCTAGCCTTGTTCATTCGCCTCCGAATAAACTGAACACACAGTTCAACGGAGGCAGCAATGAAGCAACGCACACTGGGCCAAGGGCTCA